>JAAYXC010000436.1 GCA_012516115.1 Bacillota bacterium
CCCCAGGATCCCCGACCAAATCACCGAAGTCACGGCCATGGGGATGCAGGCGGCCAGAACGAGCCCGGCCGCATAGGGCGAATCCCCGCCCAAAGCCAGATGCCCCAGCCCAGAAGCTAAAAACGGCATCACCAGATGGACCAGAGCGAGGAGATAAAGAACGGGGCCCGGCGAACCAGCCACCTCGGCGACGTTCCGCCAGCTTACCCCCAGGGCGGTGACGAAAGTCATATAACCGAAGAGAAAAGGAACGGCCACCTTAAGCGCGGTCAGGTCGGGATAAACCCATCCCAGAGCGATCCCGGCAAAGACGACGATGAACATCCGCCGTTCCAGCAGCCGGTTCATCCGGGCCAGGAGCGCGGTCATCCGGGTCGAGGTAAACATGGAAAATTCCTCCGTCTTCGCTTCGTCTCATGCATCTCATGCATCGTAAGCTTTTTCGGCCGCCGGTGACGCCCCCTCGACGATGACCGTCCCGCTGCTCGTCCCGATCCTGGTGGCCCCTGCGGCGAGCATGGCCGTTGCCGTCTCCCGGTCCCTAATGCCGCCGGAGGCCTTGACCCCTATGCTCCAACCCACGGCGCTCCGGAGGAGCGCGACGTCTTCGACGGTAGCCCCCGGAGCCAGAAACCCGGTGGATGTCTTGACGAAGTCGGCGCCGGCATAACGCGCCAGGAGGGCCCCGGCGATCTTTTCCTCGGGGGTGAGAAGCCCGGTCTCCAGGATCACCTTCAGGACCCGACCGGCCGTGGCCCGGCGAAGGGCCAGAAGTTCCGCCAGGACCTTCGGGTAATCCCCGGCTTTCAAAAAGCCGAGGCCGATGACGACGTCGATCTCCGTCGCCCCGTCGTTGATGGCCGCTTCCGCTTCGCGGACCTTGATTTCGGTAAGATTGGCGCCCAAGGGAAAGCCGCAGACCGTACAGACCGCGGTTTCGGTACCGAGAAGTTCCTCCACCGCCAGCCGCACCCAGACCGGATTCACGCAGACGGCGCGAAAATTAAAGCGCCTGGCTTCGGTACAAAGGTGGCGTACCTCGGTAGGCGTCGCCCCCGGCCGCAGCAGGGTGTGATCGATGTAACGGGCCAGGGGTAAGGGAGGCGGGGGAGACACCGGAAGCGGAAGAAGGAATTCGGGTTCGATGCCCAGGACCCCGGCCACATGACCGGCGACGGCTTCAAGCAGAGAAGGCAAGGGCATTCCCTCTCTTCGTCGTCTTATTGGGAGCGGTGCCTTCATCCCTTACTCCGTCCCCTTCTTTGCGCCCGGACGGGAAGGATGAAGGTTTTGTCTTCACTCATAAGGAGGGGGGCTGAACTCGTATTCTTCTTCGATCTTCGGTAAGGTAAAGATCTTCAGCCGCCAGATGGGCCAGAGGCGGAGGACGGCCCGGCCCTCGATCTTTTCCCGGGGGACGGGGCCCACGCTTCCCCGGCTGTCGTCGCTCTGGTTCCGGTTATCGCCCATGACGAAATAAGAGTTCGGGGGTACTTCGGTTAACGTGTAATCCCCGAACGGCGGCTCCTTGATATAGGGCTCTTTTAATTTAAAACCGTTGACGTAAACGGCGTTATCTCTGATCTCCACCTTGTCACCGGGAAGGCCGATGACTCGTTTAACATATTTTTCTTTAGTATCCTTATATTTCAAGACAATGATATCCCCGCGTTTGATCGGCCGCCCGAGAAGGTAGCCGAGTTTATCGGTCCATAACCACTCCCCCGTATAAAGGGTGGGTTCCATGGAAAGTCCTTTAACCCGACAGAAACGGCCGACGAAGACGGTGACAAAGGTCACGATGAGAACGGCAATGGCCAAAGACTCGATGATCTCGCGAACATCGGATTTGTTCTCCACGTTTTGTCACTCCTGGTTTGATTGCTTGGCATCTTTTCCGATCTTTTAACGCCCATTCTCAACGATGGTTCCCAAAGCATGGGTTTATTCGCGACCGGGGGGATAAATCCTCTTTCCGGGTTTCCGGGGGCCGGGCAAAAATAAAAAAAGACCGTCGCCGGTCGTCGGGGGCTTGTGCTTTTTTTAATATTCCTGGCGCAGACGCCAGGCCGCCATCTCCGCCCATCCCACGCGACCCGTCACCGGAAGCCCATGGGCCTTCTGGGCGGCCATGACCGCTTTTTCGGTGGCCGAGCCATAATATCCGTCGGCCCGGCCATGGTAAAAACCTAACTGTCGCAGGCGGCGCTGGAGAAAGACCACCGGGGCCCCCTGTTCGCCGGGTCCCAGGGCGGTGGTCCCGTAAAAGGGATCGCCGATGATATGGACGGAGGTGCCCACCTCCACCATCGCCGCCAATCGTTCCACGTCTTCGTTGAACATCCGGATACATCCATGGCTCTCGTAACCCCCGATGGTCCACGGCTTGTTGGTTCCATGGATGCCGTAAATACCCCAGGGCACGTCAAGCCCCAAAAACCTCGTCCCGAAGCCACCGCCCCATTGGGCGATATAGGAAATGCGATAGTTCCCCACCGGGGTGGGAGTACCTTCCTTGCCCACGGCCACCGGAAAGGTGGCCACCACCCGGCGTCCTTCCAGCAGGATGAGCAGACGCAGGTGGATGTCGATGACGAGGCGCGGATGCTTGAGTCGTCCGACCACGGATGGCGTACGGTGGCCGGTCTGCCCTAGGGCCGCCCAGGTGGAAGGATGGACGATCCCATCCGGCCTGAGCCCATGGCGCCGCTGGAACTCCTGCACGGCCGCGGCCGTTTGGGGACCATAGATGCCGTCGCAGGGCCCGGGGGAAAACCCCAACCCGGCCAGATATTCCTGGAGACCCTTGACGTCCGGACCGCGGAGAAAAGGTTTCTTCAAGCGTAAAGGGGGTTCGGGGGTACAGCGACAAGGCCAGGGAGAAGTAGCCACCGCTCCCAAAAGCCCCACGCCAAGGATCACCGGAAACGCTCCGACTATCAACTTCTGATGGAGTCTTTTCATCACCCGGTTATTATGTCCCGGATCCCGCCGGAAGAAAAGCAGGGACTTTAACGGTCCCTTCTCCTCCGTACATTTATGTATGTTATAATGGACGAAGAAAGAGAATCACCATCCCCAGAGGAGGAGTCCTTCTTTGCCTTCGCGTTTGCGCACGGTGGTCACCCGTGGTCTTGCTTCCTATCTTTACCCGGGTCTGATCATCTTGGGTTCGCTCGTTTTCGGCATTCTGGTGGGATTTTTCCTTGCTTTCATCCGGTCCTCGGGGGAGCTCACGCTGATCCCTTCGGCGGCTTCCATCGTTTACGATCTCAAGGGCCGGGAGGTCGGTCGTTTCTTCGCGCTGGAAAACCGCGAACCGATCCCGTTGAGCCAGATTCCCCAGGTGGTAAGGGATGCGGTCATCGCCGTGGAGGACGCGCGCTTTTACACCCACCGGGGCGTCGATCTGCGGGCGATCGTCCGCGCGGCCTGGGCGGATATCCGGGGCGGTGGTCTCATCGAGGGTGGCTCCACCATTACCCAGCAGCTGGCCCGCAATGCCCTGCTTACCCAGCGAAAACTCATCAGCCGCAAGATCCGGGAAGCCTTCTACGCCATGGCCATTGAGCGGAAATACAGCAAAGACCAGATTCTCGAGTTCTACCTGAACCAGGTCTACTTCGGCCATGGGGCCTACGGCATCCAGTGTGCGGCCAAGACCTTCTTCGGGAAAGAGGCCAAAGACCTTGATCTGGCCGAAGCCGCCCTTCTGGCCGCCATCCTCAAAAGTCCCAAGTATTATGACCCCTATCTCTACCCGGAAGCGGCCCGTCGCCGTCGCGCGGTGGTTCTTCAACAAATGGTAAAATACGGATACATCACCCAGGCCCAGGCCAAAGCTGCGGCGTCCGAACCCCTGGGCGTGGTGCCCCTTAAACCACGGGAACGCCGGGCCGCCTATTTTCTGGAATACATCGAACGGCAACTGGCCAGTAAATTCCGACGTCTGGAACTTGATACGGGTGGTTTCCGCATTTACACCACCCTCGATAACGATATCCAGGCGGCCGCCGAGGCCATGGTGGCCCAAATGCGGCCCGGCCGGCCCGACGCCAAGGGCATCGTCCAGCCCCAGGTGGCCCTGGTGGCCCTGGATCCGACCACCGGTTATATCAAGGCCATGGTGGGTGGCCGCGATTTCGGCAATACCCAGCTCAACCGGGCCGATCGGGCTTACCGCCAGCCGGCTTCGACCATCAAGCCCTTCGTCTATACGGCGGCCATCGACAGCCGCACTTTTACGCCGGCCTCGGTCCTGGTGGATGAACCGGTAAGTTTTAAGAACAACGACGGTACCAGTTATAATCCCCGTAATTACGACGGCAAGTACCGGGGAGCCATCACCCTCCAGGAAGCCATCGAACAATCGGTCAACGTCATCGCCGTGAAGCTCGTCGACCGACTCGGTCCGGCCCGCGTGGCGAACTATGCCAAAAAGATGGGACTTTCGAGTCTCGTTTTCACCGGTCGACAGAACGACCTGAACCTGGCCTCGCTGGCCCTGGGAGGTCTGACCCGTGGCGTCACCCCTCTGGAGCTTGCCGCCGCCTATACGCCCCTGGCCAACCGGGGAATCAAGGTCGAACCGCTGGCCATCCTAAAGGTCACCGACCGCCAGGGGAACGTCCTCTTCGAGCAGCGGCCCCGCCGGCGGGTGGTTCTGGACGAGGCCACCGCTTACGTGATGACGAACATGCTCCGCCGGGTCGTGACCCATGGTACCGGTCGCCAGGCCTATCTCGATGAATTCCATCCCGTGGCCGGCAAAACGGGCACGGCCACGCGCAACGTTAACGCGTGGTTCGTCGGGTATACCCCCAATCTCCTGGCCGCGGTCTGGATCGGCAACGATCGCCAAGACCAACCGCTCCCCTTCGGCAGCGGGGAGGCGGCCCGCCTGTGGGCGGTCTTCATGCGCCAAGCGGTTCGCCATCTCCCGGTGGCGAGTTTCGTTCCCCCGGCCGGCGTCACGCCGGAGATCGCCATCTGCAAGGAAAGCGGCGAACTATTCGGTCCGAATTGTCCGGCCGCCGACCAGGACTTCGCTGTCTTCCTCGCAGGGACCGAGCCCCGCGTCTTCTGCCATCTCCATTCTTCGCCTGTCAAACCGGAGGGGGAAGGCCACGAACTTTCTTCGACCACCGGTGGTTCTCCCGCGGTGGAAACGGAGACCGTGACCGTGCGCGTCTGTAAGGAAAGCGGGCTTTTGGCCAACGCCTTCTGTCCGGAGGAAGGAATCGAGGAGAAGGCTTTTCGGCGGGGCGAGGAACCGACCCAGTACTGCAACCTCCATGGGCCTTGGTCCCAGCGTTAACCGGAACAAAGGGAGCGAATTCAAACCCCCCTCCCCGCTCCCGCGTGAAGGGGGGTCGCTTGTTCAGACCAGCTCCACCACGGTGACACCAGCTCCTCCTTCGCCCGGCTCTCCCAGCCTCGCGCTCTTTATCCGCCGATCACGCCGGAGATATTCGCCGATGGCCGTCCGGAGCGCTCCGGTACCTTTACCGTGGATGAGACGCGCCCGTCCCAGGCCGGCCAGACAGAGATCGTCCAGGTACTTATCGAGGGCCAGCAAGGCCTCCTCCACTTTCATCCCGCGCAGATCGAGTTCGGGGGAGACCACCGTGGCCTTGGTCCGGCCCAGTTCACCCGAGTTGCCGCCGGAGCTTTTTTCTTCCTTTTCCTCCTTTGCTGCCGCCCGGGCCAGATCGGTGAGCGGAAGGGTGATCTTCATCACCCCGAGTTGCACCAGAGCCTGATCCGGACCCACCTGGCCCACCACCAGGCCATGTCGACCGAGACTACGTACGAAGACCGTCTCGCCCGATTTAAGATCGCGAAGCGGAGGTCCGGTGGTCTCGCCGGAGGGAGGCGGTTCGGACAGGGCGAGAAGCTGCGCCCGGGTCTCTTCCCGCAGGGCTTCCAGGGCCATGCGCCGCCTCTTTTCTTCTTCCGCCTCTTCCAGCTGCCGGAAGAGTTCCTCGGCCTCCCGCCTGGTCCGCCGGAGGATTTCCCGGGCCTCTTCCCGCGCGTTACGAAGGATGCTGGCTCTTTCCTCCTTCAGTCGCGTCAGCTCCGCCTCATACTCCCGCCTGGCCCGTTCCCAGGCCGCGTGGGCCTCCTCGGCCGCACGCCTGGCCTCCCGCGCGGCCCTGGCGTCTTCGGCGATACTCCCGAGCAGGCTCTCGAAATCCTTCTGGCCGCGATGGAGGAAACCTTCCGCCCGGGCGATGATCTCCGGCGAGAGTCCCAGCCGGCCGGCGATGGCCAGGGCGTTGCTCTGCCCCGGCAGACCCAGAAGAAGGCGGTAGGTGGGCCGCAGGGAGAGGGCGTCGAACTCCACCGCGGCGTTGGACATCCCCGGCGTCCGGTAAGCGAAGAGCTTCAGGTCGCCGTAATGGGTGGGGGCCACGGTCCGGACGCCCAGGCCGTGGAGATACTCCAGGATGGCCATGGCCAGCGCGGCCCCCTCCCCGGGGTCCGTTCCCGCCCCGAGTTCATCGAGGAGGACGAGGGACCGGGGTCCGCTCGCCCGCTCCAGGATGCCGACGATGCGGGTGAGGTGGGAAGAGAAGGTGGAAAGGTTCTGCTCGATGCTCTGTTCGTCACCGATGTCGCAGGCGACCTCGGTGAAGATGCCCACCGTGCTCCCGGCCGCGGCCGGAATGTGTAGCCCCGCCTGGGCCATGAGCGTGAGAAGGCCGATGGTCTTCAACGCCACCGTCTTCCCGCCGGTATTGGGCCCGGTTATGACCAGGGTATGGAAGTCGCGTCCCAGTCGCACGTCGATGGGCACGGCCGTCTGGCCGAGGAGGGGATGGCGGGCCCGCCGGAACTCTAACCATCCTTCTTCGTTCAATTCCGGTTCCGTAGCGTCCAGGCGCCGACTCAGGCGGCCTTTGGCCAGGGCCAGGTCGAGCTCTCCCAGGGCGGCCAGGGTGGTGGCCATCTCCGACGCCACCTCGCCCACCATGCCCGAGAGCGCGGCCAGGATCCGGCGGATCTCTTCCTCCTCCGCAGCAGAGAGGGCGCGCAATTCGTTGTTCAGTTCCACCACGGCCATGGGCTCGATGAAGACCGTGGCGCCACTCGAAGAACGGTCGTGGACGAGGCCGGGGACCATCGACTGGAACTCCTGTTTCACCGGGATGACGTACCGGCCGTTCCTGATGGTGACCAGGGCCTCCTGGAGGTAACGCTGGCTACCCCCGGCGTGGAGGATGGCCTCGAGCCTCTCCTGCACCCGGTTCTGCAAAGTCCGCTTGAGGCTACGGAGACGACGCAGCTCCGGGCTGGCTTCGTCCCGCACCTCGCCCTCCGGTCCCAGGCAGCGGGCGAGCTCAGCCTCGAGGGCCGGAAAAACCGCACAGCGTTCGGCGATCGCGGCTAAACCGGGATAACGTTCCCGCCGGGCCAAAAAGAACCCCCGCAGACGCCGGCCGGCCCCCAGGGTGGAAGCCACCCGGAGGAGTTCCTCCGGTCCCAGCGTCGCACCGCGCCCGGCGCGGGCCACCTCCCCGCTTATATCGTGGAGACCGGCGAGGGAGGGCGGATCGGCCTCTTCCCAGATCCGGCGGGCCTCCGTGGTCAGGCGGAGGGCGGCGGCGATCCAGCCCCGATCCGTATGCGGCCGGAGTTTCTCTGCTTCCGCCCGGCCGAGGGGTGAACCCGTTTCGTGGGCGAGACGGGCGAGGATCTTGTCGAATTCGAGAAGGCGCAAAGTCTGCTCGTCCATGACGCCATGATTTTACCACCATCACCGGGTTCGTGCAAGGCACCCGGTCCCTCTAGCGGATTTAGTCGCCTTTTAGGCCAGGATTACTGCTCAAAGGCAGGGATATTTTTATTCTTCTATTTTTCCATCCACGTCTCCGTCCCACCCGAACTCCGCCGGGGCGAAACGAACGGTTCGGGGACGGGAAGGAAATGCAGACGCCGACGGATAGACCACGGCCACCAGGGCCGGGCCCGGCCGCTCTTCTTCCGGGGGGGCGGTCGGGTCGTGGCGGAAGGCCAGGAGTTTAGTGCGGTGAAAGGCTTCCCGCGGCCCGAGGCCGGGGAACTCGGGCCAAAGCCATGCCCGATTTTCCGGTGCCTCAAGCCAACTGCGCCAGCGGGAACGGAGTTCCGGGAGTCGCGGTCCCCGAGACCAGGATGGCTCTTTTTCGTCGCGCACCAGGCAATGTAGGTCGAGCCGGAGGCGTTCGCGAAAGACCGGGTCGGCCAGGCCCTCTTCTTCGGCAAAACGGAGGAGGTGAGCGGCGAGCTCCGGCCCCTGGTGGAGACGGAGGTGCCAGCCCTCTTTCTCGGAGAAGGCGGCAAAGGCGACCAGAAGCCGGGCCGGCGAGGCCACGCGGGCGAAAAGCCGCGTCAAGGCGGCGAAGAACCTTCCTTCGTTATAGTACAGATCCACCAGGCGCGCCAGAACCTTAAGCCTGGTGAGCTCGGTGAAATCAAGCCATGGATTGGCCAGGACCTCATAGGGAGGATGACGCCGGTAAAGGTAACCCAGGGTCGCCGCCTCATCCCGCAGACGGCTGCCGCTGAGCATCTTCAAGGTCCCCACCTGGATGGCGTCCGGCCAGAGGGGGAGGGCAAAGTCCAGGCTGGTCAAGAAGCGGTCGTAAGTCTCGTAAGGTAAACCGGCGATGAAGTCGAGATGGAGATGGATGTTCCCTGCCTCCCGCAGGGCCCGGAGGTTGGCGGCCAGGCGATCGGGGTCCGCCAGGCGACCGATGGCCGCCAACGTCGCGGGGTTAGTCGACTGGACCCCGATCTCGAACTGGAAGAGTCCCGGTGGGACGGTGGCCAGAAAGGAGAGCTCTTCCTCTCCCAAAAGCTCGGCCACGATCTCGAAGTGAAAACGCATGCGGCCGGCATAGGACAAAAGCCCGCGCCAGATGGCCATTGCCTGGTCGCGACGGCAATTGAATGTCCGGTCGACGAATTTCACGGCCAGAGCCCCGCTTGCGACCAGGCGTTCCATGTCCCGTAAGACCCGGGCCGGATCGGCGAAACGCACCCTCTCCTCCCGACCGGAAAGACAAAAGGCGCAAGAAAATGGGCATCCGCGGGAGGCTTCGTAGTAGACGAGCCGCCCGGCCAGGTCTTCCATACCCACCTCCGCCGGTGAGGGTAGGGCATGAAGGGGCCATGGTTCACCCGGAGGGGTGACGCGGATGGCCCCTCCTTCGCGCCAGCAGAGCCCCGGGACATCCTGAAAAGTCCCTGTGGGGAAGGCGGCCAGCAAGGCCGTCCACGGGCCCTCCCCTTCTCCCCCGACGACGAAGTCCACCGCCGGATGGGCGGCCAGGATCGCCGGGCCATCGAAAGAGACCTCCGGTCCGCCGAGGACGATCTTGATCGCCGGCCGTACCTTCTTTACGTTCTCCGCGATCTCCAGCACCTGAGCGATGTTCCAGATGTAACAGGAAAAGCCAAGGAGTTCCGGCGCCGCACGAACTATTTCGGCCTCCACCGTCTCGGGGCGGTCGTTGATGGTGAATTCCATCCGCCTTACCTCATGGCCGCCCCGACGGGCCAGGGCTTCCAGGTAGCGGAGGGCGAGGTTGGTATGGACGTATTTGGCGTTAAGACCGCAAAGCAGAACGCGCAGGAGCGATAGCCCCCTCTCGCCGAAGCCGGGCCACGGCTTCGGGGACCTTCGTCGCCGCCGCCTCGTTGATGATCTCCACCGTGGCACCGGAGGCCGCGGCATAACCGGGAATATAACAGGCCGGGGCGACCGTGAGACTCGTCCCGATGACAAGGAGGTGTTCCACACCTTCAAGGAGGGCGATGGCCTCCTCCCAACCGTGAAGTTCCTCCCCGAAGAGGACCACGTCCGGTTTTAAGACCCGGCCGCACCGGCAGAGAGGAAGTCCGGTGGGCGGAAGGACAAGGGGTTCCCGATGTCCACAGCCGAGACAGACCATGTGCCGGAGGTTGCCGTGCAGTTCAACGACTACCCGGGAACCGGCCCGCTGGTGAAGCCCGTCGATGTTCTGGGTGATGACCGGGATCTCCGCCGCGGCCAGGGCCCGATGGGCCGGGTTCGGCGTGGCCGCCTGCCACCGGGCCAGGGCCTCGCGGAAGAAAAGGTAAAAACGCTCGGGATCGGCGAGGAAGGACTCGATGGTCAAAAGATCCCGGGCGGGGATCCCCCGCCAGGTGAAGTCAAAGGTGGGCAGACCGCTGGCGACCGAGATTCCAGCACCGGTAAAGGCTACGACCTTCTTCATCCGCGCTCCCTCCACCGTACGCCACTCAAGACGAAGACCCCGCCGTTTCTTCTGGGGGGTCCCGTCCGTCCAGTCTAGGCCGTCTCTTCTTTCTTTTTCTTCCGCGGTTCCACCGTGGTGATGAGGGCACCGCTTACGCCCTCCACCATCTCCTTGGTCACCAAGACCTTCTTGACGTCGTTGCGGGAAGGAATCTCGAACATCAAGTCCAGCATGAGTTTTTCGATGATGGCCCGCAGGCCCCGGGCGCCGGTGCTCCGCTTGATGGCCAGCCGGGCGATGGCCTTCAAGGCCTCGGAACTGAACTCCAGCTCCACGCCGTCGAGCTCGAAGAACTTCTGGTACTGCTTGACCAGGGCGTTTTTGGGCTCGGTGAGGATGCGGATCAGGGCGTCCTCATCCAGGGCGTCCAGGGCCACCACGATGGGCAACCGGCCGATGAACTCCGGAATCAGGCCGAACTTCAATAGATCCTCGGGCATGCCCTGCCGGAGGATCTCACCCACCGGTTTCTCCTGGCGGGTGAGGACCTGGGCTCCGAAGCCCATGGTCTTCTTCCCGATGCGGTTCTCGATGATCTTCTCCAGCCCTTCGAAGGCCCCGCCGCAGATAAAAAGGATGTTCGTCGTGTCGATCTGGATGAACTCCTGGTGGGGATGTTTCCGGCCACCCTGGGGCGGTACCGAGGCGATCGTCCCCTCCAGGATCTTGAGCAGGGCCTGCTGGACCCCCTCGCCCGAGACGTCCCTGGTGATGGAAGGGTTCTCGGACTTGCGGGCGATCTTGTCGACCTCGTCGATGTAAATGATGCCCTTCTCGGCCCGGTCGATATCGTAATCGGCCGCCTGGATGAGTTTGAGCAGGATATTCTCCACGTCCTCCCCGACGTAGCCGGCCTCGGTGAGCGAGGTGGCGTCGGCGATGGCGAAAGGCACGTTCAAGATCTTGGCCAGGGTCTGGGCGAGCAGGGTCTTACCGCACCCGGGGGGGCCGAGAAGGAGGATGTTGCTCTTCTGCAGCTCCACGTCTTCGAAGCGGTCTTCGGAATTGATCCGCTTATAGTGGTTGTAAACGGCCACGGCCAGGGTCCGTTTGGCCTCTTCCTGGCCGATGACGTACTGATCGAGGATGGCCTTGATCTCCTTGGGCTTGGGGATATTACCCAGGTCCAGGGAAGCCTCTTCGCTCAGCTCCTCGTCGATGATCTCGTTGCAAAGTTCGATGCACTCATCGCAGATGTAAACCCCGGGGCCGGCGATGAGTTTTTTCACCTGTTCCTGCGCCTTGCCGCAGAAGGAACACTTCAACTGAGACTTTTCATCGCCGAACTTGAACATCGTTCCCCACCCTTTCGCGGGTCGTTAAACGGCCGCCGGCCGTTTGGCCATGATGTTGTCGATGAGCCCGTAAGCCTTGGCCTCCTCGGCCGACATCCAGTAGTTCCGCTCCACGTCCTTGGCGATCTTCTCCACCGGTTGGCCGGTGTGTTCGGCCAGGATCCGGTTGGTGAGATCGCGCAATTCCAGGATCTGACGGGCCTCGATCTCGATATCCGTGGCCTGACCCTGGGCCCGGCCCCACGGTTGGTGGATCATGACCCGCGAATACGGAAGACAAGAACGTTTACCCTTGGCGCCGGCGGCCAAGAGGATGGCGGCCATGCTCGCCGCGATCCCGGTACAGATGGTGGCCACCTCGGGCCGGACGTACTGCATGGTATCGTAGATGGCGAGCCCGGAGTAAATATCCCCGCCCGGACTATTGATGTAAAGGTAGATGTCCTTCGACGGGTCTTCCGATTCCAGGAAGAGAAGCTGGGCGATGACCAGGTTGGCCAGGTTCCCGTCGATCTCCCCTCCGATGAAGACGATCCTCTCTTTCAGAAGCCGCGAAAAAATGTCGTAGGCCCGTTCCCCACGGTTTGTCTGTTCGCCCACGATCGGCACCAGGTTCATGGCCCATCCCCCCGTTGCTTAGCTTAACCCTTCTCGGGTTCGGGTTCCGGCAAAGCCTCTGCCTTTTCCGCCAGGAATTTCACGGCCTTCTCGCGCCTGATGGCCCAGGTGAGGGCGGATAAACGGCCGTCGGCGGCGAAAGTCGCCCGGAGCTGATCCACCTCTTTTATCTTCAGGGCCGCCGCCAATTCCGCCAGTCGCTGGTTGATTTCTTCTTCGCTCGGTTCGATTCCTTCGGCTTTTGCGATGGCATCTAAAACCAAATCTTCTCGAACTTCCCACTCAGCCGCCGGTCGCATCTCTTCTTTGATCTCATTCTCAGTCTTGCCAAGATGGGCCAGATATTTTTCGTGGGAGATCCCCCGTTCCTCCCACCAGCTCAAAAGCCGCCGATAACGTCGTTCCACCGCCCGTTCCACGAGAACCGCCGGGATCTCCTCGATCCGGGCGTTCTCCACGACTTTCTTTAACAGGCGTTCGCGGAAAACCCTTTCCGCTTCGCGTTCGGCCACCCGGCGCAGACCGGTGCGGATGGACTCCTCCATATGGGCCAGGGACTCGGCCCCGAGACTCTTGGCGAATTCGTCGTCCAGATCCGGGAGTTCCTTCTGTTTGATGGCCTGAAGGACCACCCTGAATTCGGCTTCCTTCCCGGCGAATTCCTCCTGATAATGGTCTTCCGGCAGCCGGATGGTCACCGTCCGCGTCTCACCCACCCGCATCCCGAGTATCCCCTCGGCCAGACCGGGTAAGGGAAAGGGACTTCCCGGCTTTAATTCGAAGGTATAGCCGTTCTGGCTGCTTTCCGGCAGCGGGCGACCGTCCACGTAACCTTCCAGATCCACCACGGCAAAATCTCCGGCGGCGAGTTCTTCGTGGCCGGCCGGTACCAATTCGGCATAATCTTCCCGGAGGTCCTCCAGTCGCCGGCGAACCTCCTCTTCTTCTATGCGCGGAACGGGTTTCTCTATGCGTAACCCTTTATACTCCCCCAGTTCCACCGGGGGCAAAACCCGGACGGTGGCCTTAAAGATAAAAGGCTTCCCCTCTTCCAGGGGCTCCACGATCTCCATTTCCGGCTCGTCGATGGGTTCGAGATCGTGAAGACGTAAAGCCTCCTGGTAAGCGGAAGGAACCAGGATCTCAAGGGCTTCTTCGTAGAAGATACCCCGTCCGTAACGGGCCTCCAGGACCGCCCGCGGGGCTTTCCCCGGTCGAAAACCCGGCACTTTGATCCGCTGGGCCACGCGGCGGTAGGCCTTGTCGATGGCCTCGGCCACTTCTTCGGGACCGAAACCGACCTGAATGGCGACGCGTGTTTTGTCCAATCTTTCCACGTTGGCCTGCATAATTGCTCCGCCCGGATTCTAGAGACATGACATCATATGACCGGCCGGTCGGTACCTCGTATGGGAATTCGACCCGGACGGATAAAAACTTAAACGGTTTTACGATGTCACAGTAAAAACCTCCGTTAGGCTTAGACTAGTATACTCTAAGCCCGATACCTAGTCAAGGCTTGGCGGGGAATACTTCCTTTTTATACCAAATAAAACCCACCGCTCTCTTGCCTTCGACCGCGCTTATCGCCAGGTACGCAAGGGGTTCGGTTGGGTAACCCGCACCCTCGTAAAAAAACCTGCGGTTTTCGAGGTGATAACCCTAGCTGGCACCATTGACGGAACTTTAAAAAGACGTAGGCCCACCTCCTTCGCGCAAGAACACATGCTCGTCGAAATGATCCTATCACGAACATATATTCCAGTCAATGGAGTTTTAACCCTCTTGACTTAAGGGGAATACCCATAAATAGACTAAAAAAAATAAACAAGAAAAAAGACACCCCCTTAAACGAAGACGGGCTGCACGCTTTCGGCAGCCCGCCCACGAGGTGAAAGAAATCGGATTTCACCGTCAAACCCCATGAACCAGGGCCTGGAATCGTTCGCCCGCATCTCCGGAACGCCAGGGCGCCCGGGCATGAAATTCCCTGCAACAGACAAGAGGGAGGGTAAAGATCGAATCCAGGGTGGCACCGGTCAAGGGGGATTCTTACTTACGACCCGTACTCCCGGAATTCTTCCGTTCCCCCTTCTCCGCCCAGATCCGCCACGGGCCGCGCCGGCACGATGGTGGAGATGGCATGTTTATAAACCAGCTCTTGTTTTCCTTCGTCTTCGAGGACGACGGTGAAATTGTCGAAGCCGCGCACGAGACCACGAAGCTGGAAACCGTTGATGAGGTGAATGGTAACGGGCGTCCCGTCTTTGCGCACCTGGTGCAAGAAAGCGTCCTGCAGATTAACGACCGGCTTGCCCACCGACATCCCTCCAACCGTCTTTACTCTTCTGTCTGCCTTTACTAATTCGACGGGCCATTCCATCTCCCTGCCAAGAGGGACAAAATTCGTTCCCTGGCTTCTGCGGTCGAAAACCGGTAAGGTCGAGCCAGAGATCGACCGGCTCCTTCCGAAACCAGGTGAGCTGACGTTTGGCATAATGCCGGGTTCGTTTCTTCATCGTGGCCACCGCCTGGGAGAGGCTCGTCTCCCCCGCAAGGTAGGAAACGATCTCGCGGTACCCCAGACCCTGCATGGCCGGGAGGTTGCGGCCGTACCCGGCCGCCAATAGCTGCCTCACCTCTTCCACCAACCCGGCGGCGATCATCGCCTCGGCCCTGGCCTCGATACGGCGGTAGAGCTCCTCCCGCTCCCTGGTCAAACAAACGTAAACCGTTTCGTACGGCGAAGACCCGCCGCCGAAACTCCGCTGCCAAAAGCTGATGGGTAATCCAGTGGCCCGGTAGACCTCAAGAGCCCGGATGATCCGGCGGAGGGCGTGGGGATGGATGCGCGCGGCCGCCTCCGGGTCAACCGCGGCCAGCTCGCGGTGGAGACCCTGGGGACCGATGGTGGCCACGAGGTCGGTGAGGGCGGCCCGAATCTCCGGCCGGGCACCCACATCGGGAAAGAGGAAAGGTCTGGTGGCGGCGCGGATGTAAAGA
>JAAYXC010000437.1 GCA_012516115.1 Bacillota bacterium
GGTGGGGGCTTTAGCGGTGGCGGAGGCGGCTTCGGCGGCGGCGGCGCCAGTGGGAGATGGTGAAGATGAAGATCAGGCGGCCGAGAAGGGCCCATCCACATCATTTCTTTTCACGGGAGGAAAAGAGGCGCATCGTGGAGGCCATCGCGGCGGCCGAGGGCAAGACCTCGGGTGAGATCCGGGTCCACGTGGAGAGCAGTTGCGGTGGTGACCCCCTGGCCCGCGCCCGGCAGGTCTTCACCGCGCTGGGTATGGATCGTACCGCCGCGCGCAACGGCGTCTTGATCTATCTGGCCGTCCGTGACCGGTGTTTTGCCGTCATCGGTGACGAAGGGATCGACCGGGTGGTGCCGGCGGGTTTTTGGGAAGAGACCAAAGACGTCATGGAGGGTTACTTCCGCGAAGGACGTTTCGTGGAAGGCATCCTTCACGGCATCGCCTCGGCCGGCGCGCACCTCGCCGCCTACTTCCCGCGAAGGCCGGATGATGTAAACGAACTCCCCGACGCGCCGTCAGAAGGGGAATAAGAGAAGGAGGCGACTCCCCATGACCGGGAAAAGGTCGACCGGCCGGGTGGCGGCGGTCTTTTTCCTCCTGTGTCTTCTCCTGGCCGGTTGTCGCCGGGCGGAGTTCGCCGGCATCCACCGGGTGGCGGTCTTGACCCCGGACAACCGCACCTCGTCTCAGGAATTGGGGATCGAGATCAAACATGAGCTCCTCCGGGTATTACCATCCCGCCTGGCGGCCGAGGTCATCGACGGGGCCGCGGTGGAGGCGGAGTTACCGGCCGGGGAGTATGCGGCAGGTTTGCAGATCCCCGGGGTGGCGGTGGACCTGGGCGCCCGTTACGGCGTCGACGCCTTTCTGGTGGGCACGGTGACCGATTACCGCGAGGAAGCGGAAGAGCACTTTTCGTTGGAAGCGGGTACCGGGGAAAGGATGAAGGCCGAGATCCGGGTGGACCTCCGGGTTACGCTGGGGTTTAACCTTACCCTGGTGAGGGCGGCCGACGGCGCCGTGGTTTTTTCCCGTTATGCCTGGGGTTCCGCCGTCCACCCCCTTTCTTTGGGCCTGATACCTCCGTCCATTTCTCTGACCGTATCGGCGGAGCCCATCTATCCCCGCCTGCGGAAAGAGGCGATTCGAGACGCCTTGCAGGAGCTCCTCAAAGAGGTGGCCCGCTCTTCCGGGCGGTAGGGACCGGGATCGGTCGCGAGAAGAGATAAAGTCCGACCGCGAGCAGGAACCCGGCCAACCATTGAAGAGCGGTCATCCGGTCGCCGAAGAGGAAATGGGAACCGATGGCGGTAAGGAAAGGTATGGCCAGGGTGATGTTGGCCGCCATCGCCATCCCCAAAAGCTGCATGGCCCGGTAATACCAGACCTGGGCCACCCCGATGCAGAGGACGCCCGAGACGAAAAGGGCCAGAAGCACGGTGGGGTTGGCCCAGAGGAGTCTTTCCGGATGCCCGTCGATGAGGGCCAAAAGAAAGAAGATTAAACTGCCGGCAAAAAAGAGCAGCCCGGTAAAGGCCCGGGGCGCATAGCCATTATTGTTAAGGTACCGCTGGCCGTAGGCCGTGTAACAGCTCCATAAGAAGGCGGCCCCCAGAACGTAGAAGCCCCCCCGGCCCCAGGCCAGGCTTCCCGTTCCGCTCCGAAAGTAAACGACCCCGAAGACGCCGAGGCAGGCCAGGAAGGTGCCCAGGAGGAAGGTCGGCCTTTGCAGGTGCGGCCGTTCCGCGGGGAAGAAGAGGGCAGAAAGCAGAAGCGTCCATAGAACGGTGGAGCGGCTGACCAACGAGGCGGTGGCGGGGAGGACGAGGTCGATTCCCAGGACGAGCGCCGTCTGGTAGGCGACGAGAAAGAAGAGGGCGGGCAGAAGACGGGGCCAGGCCCGTAGGATGGCCGCCAGTTCTTCTTGGCCTTTGGCCGAGGCGGAGGAGCTTACGAGGAGGACCAAGCCTCCGGCAAGGTAGCGCCCGGCGTTCTGGGTATGGGCGTCGATATGGCCTCGGGCGATGTAGTAGATGAAGAGAGGAGAAGCAGACCAGGCCAAGGCCGCGAGACCGGCCAGGAGGAGTCCTCGCCGCGCGGTTGTGCGTCGGTTGTCCGTCATCTGGCACACTTCCTTTGGTTGCTAAAGGCAGGCGAGCTAGGGTATTATTCGGCGGGCCGGGTCATTCTCCTCCCACGCCCTGCTCCGCCGGGGGTTACTCTATAACGCGGGTTCGCCACCGAGGTTGACGTCACTGGTTCGCATGTGGCCGCTTTAGGAAAAAGCCGAAGAGACCGAACTCCGCGACCTTCACGATCAGCTCGGAAAGAGCATGACCACCCTATGCGAAAAGCTTTTTTTGGACGTTTTGAACGGTAATTACGCCGGATGGGATCTCCGCGCCGAACTGCCAAGTAAGGGGTCCCCTCTGTTGACACTCCATCCGCGGCGAATCTATAATGGAGCTAGTCCGCCCCGCGCGGCGGAGAAGGCGCGGCGCGGTTCTTTTGAATTTTGGGAATCATGACCAGGAGGGTCGCCCATGCCCACCGCCAACGAGATCCGCCGGGAATTCCTGGAGTTCTTCCGCTCCAAGGGACATACCATCGTCCCCAGTTCTTCCCTTATCCCCTGGGACGATCCTACCCTCATCTTCACCAACGCCGGCATGAACCAGTTCAAGGACGTCTTTCTCGGCACGGGTACGCGACCCTACAAGCGGGCGGCGGACAGCCAGAAGTGCATCCGCGTCAGCGGCAAGCACAACGACCTGGAAGAAGTGGGCCACGACACCTACCACCACACCTTCTTCGAGATGCTCGGGAACTGGTCCTTCGGCGACTACTACAAGCGCGAGGCCATCGCCTGGGCCTGGGCACTTTTAACCGAGGTCTGGCGCTTGCCCAAAGACAAGCTCTACGCCACCGTCCACCATACCGACGACGAGGCGGCCCGCCTCTGGGTAGAGGTCACCGACCTTCCGGCCGAACGGGTTTTACGCTTCGGCGATAAAGAGAATTTTTGGGAGATGGGCGAGACCGGGCCATGCGGGCCTTGCACGGAGATCCATATCGACCTGGGTCCGGAACGCTGCGACAAAGCGCATATCCCCGGCCACCGTTGCGGGGTCAACGGGGGTTGCGCCCGCTTTATCGAGCTCTGGAACCTGGTCTTTATCCAGTATAACCGGCGGGCCGACGGTTCTTTGGAAGAACTCCCGGCCAAGCACGTGGACACCGGCATGGGCTTCGAACGGATCTGCGCCGTCCTCCAGGGCGTGGGCTCCAACTACGAGATCGACCTCTTCGCCCACCTCATCCGGGCCATCGAGGAGACCACCGACCGGAGCTACCGCGAGCCCGAGAACCGGGTGGCGATGAGGGTGGTGGCCGACCATCTCCGTGCGCTGAGTTTCGCCATCGCCGACGGTGCCCTGCCGGGGAACGAGGGCCGCGGTTACGTGCTCCGCCGGATCTTGCGCCGGGCGGCCCGTTACGGCCGCAAGCTCGGGCAGGAGGGGCCGTTCATCTACCGCCTCGTCCCCGCCTTGGTGGAAGCCATGGGTGAGGCCTATCCCGAACTGGCCGGCCGGGCCTCCCATTGCGCGGCGGTCATTAGGGCCGAAGAAGAGAGCTTCGGCCGGACCCTGGACAAGGGGATCGCCCTCTTCGAAGAGATCGCTTCGCGCCTCGCTACCCGGAGGGAGAAGACCATCCCGGGCGAGGAGGTCTTTAAACTCTACGATACTTACGGTTTTCCCCTCGACCTCACCCGGCTCATGGCGGCGGAGAAAGGGCTTCTCGTCGACACGGAAGGCTTCGAACGCTGCCTGGCCGAACAACGCGAACGGGCCCGCGCCGCCAGTCGTTTCGGCCAGGCCGAGATCGTCTGGCGCGATCTGGTGCCGGAACCGAAAAGCACCTTCGTGGGTTACGGGAGGACGCAGGAGCACGCCCGGCTCCAGGCCGTGGGCGAAGATAACGACCACTATTATCTGGTCTTCGACCGCACGCCGTTCTATGCCGAGGCCGGTGGCCAGGTGGCCGATGCCGGCCGACTTGAGGTGGCCGGACGAAGCATCGAGGTCCAGGATGTACGGCGGCTGGGAGAACGGATCGTCCATGCCGTGGCGAAAGAAGGAGACCCCCCTACGGCCGGGGAATGGCGGCTGGTGGTGGACGCCAAACGCCGCCTGATGACCGCCGCCAATCACACGGCGACGCATCTCCTCCATGCTGCCCTCCGGCGGGTCCTGGGCGAACATGCCCGGCAGGCCGGATCGCTTGTGGCCCCCGATCGGCTCCGCTTCGACTTCACCCATTTCGAGCGGGTGACCGGCGAGGAGCTCCGGGAGATCGAACGGCTCGTCAATGTCTGGGTCGGAGAGGCGATCCCGGTCGAGACCGCGGAAATGGCATATGATGAGGCGGTGAAAGTGGGTGCCATGGCCCTCTTCGGCGAGAAATACGGAGAGCGGGTGCGGGTGGTGAAGATCGGGGAGGTCAGTAAAGAGCTCTGCGGCGGGACGCACCTGGCGAACACGGCCCAGATCCGGTACTTCCGTATCGTCGCCGAAGGGGGCGTGGCCACGGGCGTCCGGCGGATCGAGGCGGTGACGAACGAGGCCGCCCTGAGGCTCGTGGAGAAGGAGCGGGCGCTCCTCGACGAGACGGCCGCGTTACTCAAAACGGACCGGGAAAACATCCCGGACCGCGTCACCGCGCTCCTCGAGGAACTGGAGGGGTTGCGGCGGGCCGCCGCCGAGGCCGAGCGGAAAGAGGCCAAAGGCAAGGTCGAGGAGATCCCCCTTTATACGCTGCCGGGTGGGAAATACGCCGTGGCCCGGCTCGACGGCTTTTCCATGGAGCGATTGCGGGAGGCGGCCGATAGACTCAGGGAGAAAATGCACAGCGGCGTGGCCATCCTGGGTAGTCTGACCGACGGCAAACCCCTCTTCGTGGTGGGGGTGACCGGAGACCTGGCCGGTAAAGTTAAGGCCGGCGAGCTCATCAAACAGGTGGCGGCCGTGGCCGGCGGGAGCGGCGGTGGCCGGCCGGACTTCGCCCAGGCCGGAGGGAAGGACCCCGAGAAGATCGACGCGGCGTTGCAGAAAGGCGTGGAATTGGTAAGGGAAGCGTTAGGTGGAGGACCCCGGTCGGGGATTCGTTAAAAACCGGCGCAGTTAGTTGCAACCGGTGGACGGAAGTCGAGGCCTGCGGGAGCCCACGAACTCACTCTCATAGCCTCCTTATTAAGGTTGGCGAGGAGGCAGCAGGGCAAAGGGCAAGGGAAGATTCCATGGAAGTTCGCAGCGTTAAACGCCGCTAAAAGAGGAATCGATCCGTGGTCCGCCGAATTTAATAATTACGAAATAGATTTCCGCAATACGAAAGGGAGGTTCCAGGATGCAGGTGGGCGATCTCCTCCGTGAAAAAGGTCAAGAGGTCATCACCGTTCCCGCCACGGCCACGGCCTATGAGGCCATGGGCAAGCTGGTCGAGCACCGGATCGGTTCGGTGGTCGTCGTGGACGAGACCGGCTTTCCGGTGGGTATCATCACCGAGCGAGACTTTCTGCGCTTGAGCTACGAACACGGCGAGAAGCTCCGCGGGATGAAGGTGGCCGAGATCATGACGCGGGACCTTCTGGTCGGCATCCCAACCGATACCCTGGAGTACGCCATGTCCATCATGACCACCAACCGCCTCCGCCACCTCCCCATCGTCTCCGGCCGCGAGCTCGTCGGTATTATCTCCATCGGCGATGTGGTCAAGGCCCTCCTCAAGGAGACGGAAGCGACCAACCGTTACCTCAAGGACTACATCTCCGGGAGCTACCCCGCGTAAACCCGCCGCCTTTCCGGGCGGCCTTTCTTTTTTGGGGGGCGGACCGGCGGGTTGACACCCGCCGTTATTTTTAAGCCCCGAAACGGTAATACCCCCACGAGAGGAAGATGGCCACGTAGTTAATGGCCGCATGGAAGATCATCGGCGGGAAGAGGATGCCGGACCGCGAGAGCAGGAAGATGGCGATGAGGTTCCAGACCAGGTTGAACCAGGCGGCTGAAAAAGAGGGATCGAACGGCAGATGATAGACGATGTTAAGGGCCGACGAGACAAGGACGGCGGGGATGACCCACCCCCGCCCCAAGGCCTTGACGCTTTGGAAGACCGCGCCCCGGTAGGCGAGGTTAGACCGATGACCGAGGTCAGGGGATATTTGACCGTCTCCACCACAGAAGCACCAAGGGGAGTGGATATCCCAGCGGTGGAAGGGGTGCCGGCCATGCCGCCGCCCCGCAGCCCCGGCAGGAGGCCGGTTAAGAGGAGGTGGGTGGGGATGGCGAAGGCGAAGCCGAGGATGGCCCCGAGCGGGGCGACGAAATACCAGCACCTCCGGCGCGCCTTCTATAAGGATGAGGGCGGAGGTTCAAATTCTGGTCACGGATGTCGCTATTGGAGGGCCTGCCGATAAGGCCGGACTGCAGCCGCCGGATGTGATGACCGAAGTTAACGGGATCAAAATCTCAAAAAATCAAAAATAAGTCTCATTTCAATGTTAATCGGCGAGATGGCTTCGGCCACGAGGGTCGCCCTTACCGCGACGGGAAAAACTCCTGGCGGAAGAGGGAAAGAAGAAAGAATTTATCTGGAAAACGGAAACGATGGAGATAACGGTGAAGTAATTTTTGCGTCCTATAAAGAGGGCGGCATCAACTACCATTTACCCGATGGGGCAAGGGCTCCTATCGCGGCCCTTCCAACACCGTTAAGGAATGCGGGGGTAGGGCCAGCGTGAAGGCGGCGGCCGGGGTCATCCTTCCGGTCTCCCCGAGCGTCGGATGGCCCCCACCGTACCGCTTTACCACCATCACCCCCGGCCTCGGCGAATAGCCTGGAAGCTCCACTTCGACGGTGAAGCTCCGCGTGCCATCCCGGTTGCCGAGGACAAAAAGGCCGCTATCCTCGCCCGCTACGGCCCAGGCGCGGACGGCCGGCGCCGAGGATGAGACGGAAACAAGATTACCTTCGGCGGTGGCCCAGGCGCGAAGCCCCCAGTAGGCCGGTCGGCCGGGCCCCGGGTTCGCGCCGTTGTCGAAGAGCCCATAACTTCCACCACGCGCGGTAATCTCCATCCTTCCGCAGAAGACCCCGGCGGCGTCCACCCCGGCTTCCGCCATGGCCCCGATGGCCTCGGCGGCGAAGAGCCCGGCTACGGGTTTAAGGGTCTGGGGACCGGGGTCCCAGCCCACCGTATGCCAGCCGGTAACGAAGATCTCGATCCGGCGACCGGACGCGGCCGTGGCCAGGAGACCGCGGAGCGCTTCGATCTTTTGGCCCAGTTCATCCGGGGCCCTAAGGAGCCCGGTATCGTCCTCGTTACCCGGGTCCTGGGGGTAATAAGAAAGGGCCACCCAGTCGAGGAGATGCCCGATCTCACCGAGTAATTCACGGGTCCAGGCGGGATTATCAAGCGGGATGGGGGCGCCGATCTTGGCCGCCGGATCCGCCGCCTTCATGGCGCGATAATACCGGCGGAACCGCTCGGCGTAAGCGGATGGCGTGGCCCCGAC
>JAAYXC010000438.1 GCA_012516115.1 Bacillota bacterium
CAAGCTCGCGCGGGTGGGCGATACCGTCACCGCGGCCGCCAGCCCCGACACCGCGCCCCTCCCCGGCTACCGGCCGGCCCAGTCCATGGTCTTCGCCGGGCGTTACCCTACCGAGAGTGGAGATTACGAACGCCTCCGTGACTCCCTGGCCAAACTCCAGTTGAACGACGCGGCCCTCCATTTTGAACCCGAGACCTCGGCCGCCCTGGGCTTCGGTTTCCGCTGCGGGTTCTTGGGGTTATTGCATATGGAGATCGTTCGCGAGCGGCTGGAACGCGAATACGGGCTGGATCTGATCTTTACCGCGCCGAACGTCTCCTACCGCGTCTACTGTACCGACGGAAAGATGGTCCCGGTGAGTAACCCCGCCGAGATGCCCGATCCGGGCCGCATCGAGCGGATCGAGGTACCCGTCGTCCACGCGACCATCATCGCTCCCACGGAGTACGTCGGTCCGGTCATGGAACTCTGTCAAGAAAAGCGCGGTCGTTTCTGCGATCTTTCCTATCTTTCGCCCACCAGGGCCATGCTCGTCTACGACCTGCCATTGGCCGAGATCCTGGTGGATTTCTTCGACAAACTCAAGTCGAGGACCCGCGGCTACGCTTCGCTCGATTACGAATACAAGGGCCATGAACCATCCGATCTGGTGAAGCTGGACATCCTGATCAACGGTAAACCGGTCGACGCCCTCTCGGCCATCGTCCACCGGGAGCGGGCCTATGCCTGCGGCCGCGCGCTCGTGACGAAACTCCGGGAACTCATCCCGCGCCACCTCTTCGAGATCGCCGTCCAGGCCGCCATCGGCAGTCGGGTCATCGCCCGGGAGACCATCAAGCCCCTTCGCAAGGACGTCCTGGCCAAGTGCTACGGCGGCGACGTGACCCGTAAACGTAAACTCCTGGAAAAGCAGAAGGAAGGTAAAAAGAGGATGAAACAGATCGGGACGGTGGAGGTACCGCAGGAAGCTTTCCTGGCCGTCTTAAAATTGGAGGAATAGGGATGCGGACCGCGATAGAGCCGGTGGCCATCGACGAACTGGCGACCGTCCTCCCCCTCTGGCGGGAGGCCATGGAATACCACGCCCGGCTCGTCCCCTTCTTCCGGCCGGCCGGCCGTGGTGAACTGGCCTGGCAGAAATACATCGCCGTCTCCATGGCCAAAGGGGAAGGGATGCTCTTCGTGGCCCGGACGGCGCGGGAAACGGTGGGCTTCATCTGCGGTCAGGTCCAGTCCCTCCCCCCGGTCTTCGTCCCCGGGCGACTCGGCTATATCAGCGACCTCTACGTCAAACCGCCGTACCGCCGCCACGGTCTGGGCCGCCTCCTCTACCTGGCGCTCTCCGACTGGTTCCGGCAAAAAGGCGTCACGGCCCTCGACATCCACGTCTATTTGGCGAACCCCGAAGGGGTGGCTTTCTGGCGGAAGATGGGATTTTCCCCGTACGCGGAGAAGAGGCGCTGCGAGTTGGGCTAAATTTGAACCCCTCTTGAACCCTGCACATCCAACCCCCATGGCAACGGGCATATTACGAGTGGGAACCCACGTCATAACATGAATGAACGAGTCTGTTGAGGAGGTGGGCGTTAACGCTATGCATAAAATGCTGTGGCATATAAAATCATCTCTGTGTGATATAATGG
>JAAYXC010000439.1 GCA_012516115.1 Bacillota bacterium
CTCATGCCCCCACCCCCGTGAAGCGGCGCAAGCCGAGCCGGGTCAAGACCAGGGTGAGAAAGAGCATGATCCCGACCGCCAGGGCCTGCAAGCCTACAATACCCGGGAGGCTGAGACGGAAGCCGGCCAACTCGTAGGAGCCGAGAAAGACCCGGATCGGCACGTAAGCCGCGAACTGAAAGGGCAGGAAGAAGAGGACGGCCTGCAGGCCACGGGGCAGCAAGGCCAGAGGGATGAACGTTCCAGAGCAGAAGCCCATGAGGATCCGGCAGACCCGCCGCACCCCGTCAGTCCGGATCAGCCAGAAACCGGTCAGGCCGATACAGTAGTCGATCAGGAAGACCATGGCGAAAGCGAGCACGACCGAGCAGGCCGTCCAGCCGTAATTGGCCGGGACGAGCCGGACGCCCAGGGCCAGCCGGATCAGGAGATAGGCCGGTATGAACTCTATGAGGAGACCCAGGGCGCGATGGCCGACCTTTTGGGCGAAGGCGAAATAGACGTGGGAGACGGGGCGCAACATGAACCCGAGAAAGCGGCCGGTATGGATCAGCATCTGCAGATTCCAGTCGGCGAAGTCCATGGTAAGGAAGTGCAGGAGCGTGGCCGCGCCGTAATACCCGATCATCTGCGCCAGGGTGAGCCCGCCCAGCTCACTCCGGCCGGCGAAGACCGCGCGCCAGATCAGGACCTGGACCAGGAGGTTGGCCGGGCCGAGCAGGATCGAGACCGCCGCGTGCGAGCGGTAGGCGGCCCACTCCTTGTACGTGGCGAACGCCACGGCCCGCATGATCCTCGACTGCCGGCGCAATCGTTGATACAGGCCGATGGGAGCCTCTCTCCTTTTATACCTTTATACCTTGTGCAATGATCGTGCCCAGCGTAGCGTGCTCGGGCTCGTAATCGAGGTTTCGGCTCACCGTGGCGATCGCGATTACGCGCACGAGCACGATAATCCATCACATCGCTCCTAGATAATCCCCGACCAGATGATCGCCCGGGGATTGACGATCGACTCCGGCACCCAGTCGACCTGCGTGGGGACGAAATAAACGGCCACGAGCCCTTCGGCCGGATCCACATAGAGCGCAGAGCGGCCGGCTCCTTCATGGCCGAAGGTCCCCGGAGACATCACGACGGCCTTGGTATAGAGGTCAAGGCCCAGGCCGTAGTTGTACGACTTGAACCTGGCGCCCCAGTAGAACGCAGGCACCCCGCCCCCCAGTTGGGGCCTGGTCATGGCCTCCACCATCTTGCGGCCAAGGATCCGCTGCCCGTTGAAGGTGCCCTTATCCAGGAGCGCCTGCCCGAACCGCCAGAGATCCGGCAGGGTGGAGTAGATCCCGCCGCCGGCGCGCGGGGGCCAGCCCCTGCGGTCCGTCTCGTCCTTGAGCCATTTCTCGTCCCATTCGCTGACCAGGCAGACCTGGTCGTGGAGGCCCTCGGGCACGTCGAAGAAGGTCCGCTCCATGCCCAGCGGTTCGAAGATCTTCCGCCGCACGTATTCCTCGTAAGGCATCCCCGTGATCCTGGCGATGACCTCGCCCAGGATGGCAAAGCCCGCGGAACAGTAGTTAAACGCCTCGCCGGGCTCGTTCTGGACCGGCCCCTCCAGCACGGCCTTGATCCAGTTGTCTTTCTCCGGGTCGAACCCTTCCCGCCATCCCCTGGGATAGGCTTCGGTGAAGTAACCGGGATCCGCGGCCAGGCCGGAGGTATGGGTCAGGAGGTGAAAGATCTGAATCCTTTCGTGCATGCGCGTCTTGAACTCGTCGAGGATCGAGGCCACGGGCTGGAAGAGCTCGAGCAGGCCTTCCTCGACCAGCTTCATGACGCAGACGGCCGTAAAGGCTTTGGTGATGGAGGCGATCCCCCGGATCGAATCCGGCATGAGATCGCCTTTGTCCCCCCGGTAGGAGAGCCTGCCCAGGGACTTCCAGGCGAAGACCTTGCCACCCCTCGATAAAAGGTAACTTGCGCCTTGCAGCCGTCCGCTCTCGACCAGCTCGCGAAAATGCGCATCGAGCCGCTCGAGGCATTCCGGCCTGTAGCCCACCTCGGCCGGTTCGGCATCGATCCGGCCGGTGTGCCACGCGATCTCTCCGCCCATGTCTTCCGCCTCCGTTTCCTCGGGTGCCGCGTACCGGGTGTCACCGGCAGCGGGTTGAAATATTGTAAATTCGAGAATGAATGTGGGAAATCCTGCCGGGCGCAAGGATTTTCCTTTCGGAAAAGAACGAATCCTTTCTTCCCAGCCCCGTCTTCCATTGCGCGCATCTTTTACTCCCCCCATCTTCTCTTGAGTAAAAAATGGATCTCTGGTATCATTCTAGCAGAATCCTCTTCTTCAAGAGCTGTTGCCTATGACCATCGCCGGGCATTGACCCCCATGTCCTCGTGCGAGCCGGATTCCTTTATTCGACGCCGGAGGAAAAATCCCCATGGTTGGGATGGCTTTTTTAGAGGCGATGTGAAAACCGGGCCGTTGGCGGATTGGAGGAAGGCATGTGCAGAACGATATCGCGGTGAAGGTGAAGGATCTCGTGTGGAATACGGCGCCGTGACCGCCGTGGACGGACTCTCGTTCACGGTCGGGCGCGGGGAGATCTACGGGCTCCTGGGCCCCAACGGCGCGGGCAAAAGCAGCACCATCAAGACCCTGGTGGGACTGGTGGCGCCGAAATCCGGAGAGGTCACGATCTTCGGGCGCTCCCTCGCCGAGGAGATGCCCGTAAAGAGCCTCATCGGATACGTCCCGGAAGAGGTCCTCCTCTTCGACTCCCTGACCCCCAGGGAATTCCTGGAGTTCGTGGCCTCGGTGCGGCGGCTGGCGGCCGATGAGGCGAACGGCAGGATCGGGCGGATGGTAAAGGCATTCAGGGTGGAGGCTTACTTCGATTCGCCCATAGCCACGCTTTCGCTGGGGACCAAGCAGAAGGTCGCCGTCATGGCCGCGCTCCTGCACGACCCGCCGCTCCTTATACTCGATGAGCCGTTGAACGGTCTCGATGCACGCAGTTCGCGGATCCTCAAGGAACTCGTCAGCCTCCACGCGCGCAAGGGCGGGGCGGCCATCTTTTGCACGCATGTAATGGAGGTGGCGGAACGCCTCTGCACGCGGGTGGGGATCATCGACCACGGCCGGATGGTCGGAGAAGGGACTATCGAGGAGCTGAGGGCGCTCGTCCATGCCGACGAATCGCTCGAGAACATCTTCCTCAAGGTGACCGCGGAGGAGGCGGGGATCGAGGAGACCATAAAGGCCCTGGAGGGTGAGGTACGTGACGAGAACGGCACGAACGCTCTCTGACCTCTGGCGCATATCGTCGCTGGTTTACCGGGAGGCGATCCTTCAGAGCCTATACGTTCTGAAGCGCGGGGGCCAGCTGGCGCAGGCGCAGCCGCCCGCCCAGTTAAGGCAGATTATAGTGACGAACACGTGGCTGACGAAGGGACTCCTCTGCCTCTTCCTGGCCGGTATCAGCGCAGGAGCGGCCCTCGCCCCCACGAAGGCCTCTTTCCCAGGTGTGCCTCCCGCGGTCGGCATGGCGGTTGTGGCGGGCATGTTCATCTTCGCCGTGCTGCTCATGATCGCCGTCATGGCCCTCGACATGGTGACGGGCTTCGTGGCGGCGAAAGCCGTGCAGGTCTTGGCGCTTCTGCCGCTTACGAGAAGAGAACTTGCCACCACGAGCCTCCTCGGCTTCGTGCGGATATTCGATGCGCCGCTCCTCACGGGGCTGGCGACGTTCGGCCTCTCCCACCTCATCCTCACCCGCTCCCTCACCGGGGCGCTCGCATACGTTGTAGGCGTTGCCACGGCCGAGGCGTTCGCCGTGGTTCTCGCCCTGGCGCTTGCCGAACTCTTCTACACGAAGGTAATCAATCAGAGGGGCTCGGGGATCAAGAGCATCGCAAGACTGCTCTACCTGCTCTTCTCCCTCATGCCGGGTTTCGGCATGTTTCTGGTCTTCAGTTACCAGGCCCAACTGGGTAGGGCAATCATGGGTGCCCTCGCGGCTCGGCCGGAGCTCGCGGGGGTGTTTCAGGTCCTCTACCCCATGTCCTTCGGCTTCCTCGTGGCGGCGGCCACGGGCGTCCCCGGCGTTACAGGCAAGATGTTTGTGATCTCGGGGGCGGCGAGCGCCGTCTATGCCGGACTTGCCGTGCTGGGCATGGCGTGGGCCGCCTCGCGTCTCCGCTCCCGGGCCCTCGGGGGGAACGTGGGCCTGGCCGGGCAGCGGACCGGGGCGAAGGATTTCAAGGTAAAGCCGGTAGCCCCCTGGCTCGGCGTCCTCGTCAAGGATATGCGCATCGCGTTCAGATCCCCATCGGAAGCGGCCCTCCTTCTCATGCCCGCAGCGGCGGTAATCCCCTGGGCCATCACCATGGGCGCGCAGGGCAAGCTCGCCATGACCGCCACGGGTCTCGTGACCTTCGTGGCCTTCATGTCGCTTACGGCGGTGGCCACGCTCTTCTCCGTCGATGTGGTGGGAGGGTCTTTCATCCGGACTCTTCCGGTGAGGCTCAAGTGGGTCCTCGCGGCCAAAGCCGCCGTGGCGGCCATGGCTTACACCGGCTCCATGCTGGTCGTACTGGCCATCACCGCCCTCGCCGGGCGCGGGGAGACGGGGCTTCTGGCGGCCCAGGCCGCGGCAGGGCTTCTTCCGATGGCGGCAGGGGCGCTGGTAACCGGTTTGGTATTATCCCGCCGCACGCGCCGGGGCGGCGGGAGGACCAGCCCCTTCCTCACGCCCGGCGGCTATCTGGCGGCACTCGGAGCGGGTACCCTGGTTATAATCGGCCCCCTCCTCGCCGCCGCCGGGGCTTCGGCGGCCTTCGGGGTCGACCGCCTCGCCCTTCACTTCCTTTTCGGCCTGGCGGAGTTCGGAATCGTGGCGGCGGGGGTGTTCTCACGACGATGAAAGACCTCCGCAAGGTATGATGCCGCCGGTAAAACGCCCCCCATAGGCAGGGGGGCGTTTAGATTCCTCCGGAATTTCTTTCATAGGCATTCCTGACTATATCCTCGATATTCGCCTCGTTTATATTTAGATAACTAACGTTGAAATTATCGATGAAATATCTCAGCGCTTCGGTGGTTTCTATTTGTTTCCGACACGCGGCGTAGACTTTGCGCACCCCTTCATCCACGATCAGGCTTAAACGGGGATCCACACTGTCCGTCCCGTTTTGGTCGGCGAAGACCACGGTGACGGTATATTCCCCACCCTTTCCCTTCAACGAGCGGCAGGCGAATTTTTTCACCTTGTATACTTTAGGCTCCTCAAATCCGAGGCCGGAAAGGCGAAGAATGCCCCCGTTATCCTGGTTGAACTCATGATAGAGGCGCAATCCGGTCTTGATGAAAGTATCCAGGTCATCTTCCAAAGTAGAGAATCTTTTCAGAAGCCCCCTCAAATCGCGTTCGAACTCCGGCGATCTTGTCAACTCATTCGGATTCATCCCGATACTCCCGCCTCGAATACGGCTTCGTCCGGTAAAAAACCGCCTCGTAGGGAATGATCGCCCCGTCCTCCGTGGTCAGCCATGGGGCGTCCTGGTGCGAATAATCGCTTATTTGACCGGCGTTCATCCAGCCCAGGCGATCGAGAACCTCGTCGATGAGCTGGATCTCGCTCGCCTTCAGAATGGTCAAATCGGGCGGACGCAACGGGAGGTACTTGGTTTGCGGGTATTGGAAGTAGCTGCTTTTGACCTTCTCGATCTCGCCATCGGCGATCATCTGCTCGACTACTTTCAAGAATTCGATGGGGGTCGGGCCATAGCGGTTCTTCTGGTAGGTCGCGCCGATCAATTGTTCTTCATATTTCTCGTAGTAGTCGAAATCAATGAAATATAGCAGTTTGTAGAGGACCGTCTCCCCGACGTTCGGCCGGGAACCCACCTTGGTCAGGATATACAGGAGGACCTCTTTGAATTTTTGCAGATTCCTTTGGGGCACGTCGATCCGGATCTCCTGCCCGGCGGGGCGTAACCGCCCGAGATCCAGGACGACCTCGGGATCCCGCGCCAAATCCAAGAGCCGGTCCACCGAGATATTGAAGGTCTCGGCCAACAGCCGGAGCTCATCGGCGTGGATCCTCCTTTCCCCCTTCTCGATCTGGGAAACGGCCGGACGGGATACTTGAAGGATCTCCGCGAGTCTCTCCTGGCTTAAACCCACCCGCTCCCGGAGTTCCTTGATGCGTCTCCCCAAAAGCCTGTCGGTATCGGTCATTCTCATCTCCACCTCTAGAATCTAGTATATCCGTTGTTTGATTTACTGTCAATTAAACGATTGAAAATCTGACAGAAGAGTAACCGAAGGACTATAGCCCTGATTCCCTTTCCTCCTCCTCTCACCTGCATTCGGTGGAATGTCATGCGGATCGGGAAAGCGGCTACGCCGGACCCTCGGCATAGCTTACGTTCGATTCCGAGCCCATGAAGCCGGTCGAGACCCGGTCGCCGGCCCGTCTCAATTATGCTCTCCTTTCCTGGCTTTGCCTATGAACCGCCGTCCCAAACGGTAGACGATCCATCCCGCCAGCGCCCAAGGCGCCAGGACCAAAAGCGCCGTCAGCAGACCGCGGCAGGAGCCGTAAAGCACCCGGCCCAGCGCGGACAATTCCCGTCGCAACCAGGGAGGCCCCGCGGGTTTCGTTCCCTCGTACAAATCGACGTTGACCGTGGCCAGGGCCGCGTTATAGTCGATATATTTGATCCGGCCCTCCAATCGCTCGATTTCTTCCCGTACCTGGCCCAGTTTGTCCTGGACCGCGAGAACCTCGCCACGGTCTTGGCGCGGGACATGATCAGGTTCAATTGACGCTCCTGATTCCTCCAGTTGCGTAGGCGCGCCTCCAGATCCACGTACTCTTCGGTTACATCCTGGCCGCTGAGGCGTTTCTTCATCACCGTGCCGAGGCGGCCGGCCGCATCCAGGAATTCCTGGAACCGCTCCGCCGGGATGCGCAGGACCATTGCCGCCGTCTTTTTCCCGGAATCGGCCGCGTAAGAGCTGGATTGGACGAAACCGCCCATGGATACCGCCAGCCGCCCCAGGTCGTCCGCGGCCTCGACGCCCGACTCGACCTTTATCTCCATCTCGGCGGTGGAAATGACCTTCCGCCCGAGGCCGACCGTTCCACTCCGAAGGCCGGCGGTTTGATTCGCCCGGACCGGGAGGGTGAGTCCGTCCGCCCCGGCTTCTTCCTTCGGCCCAGCGTTTCCGGCCATGTCGGCCAGGTAGCCGAAACGCTCGATCGTCCCTTGCCCCCGCGGTATTTCCATCCCTTCCTCCACGGACGGCACCAGCTTGACGAGGACCAGACCGCTTCCCAGCATGATGGGGACGAGAAGAATCCAGACCCAGGGTTTCCGCACGAGATCGCCGATCCGCGCCCGGTTGATCGTCGACATTAAGAGCGCACCTCCCGGCTCGGGGCGCCACGCGTCATCGTAGGCGCCTCCGTGGTTTCCCTGGATTAGACGTCCAGGGGTGGAGATCTTGTTCCCTCTCTGCCGCCTTGTCGGGCCCGTCCAACGGCCCGAACAAGGCGGGGCACCGCAGGTCTTTGCGGCTCCGTCGCGCCATGGCGGGGGCGCCTTACGCCGGGCTTGACCGTTCAACCCCGGCGTGATAAGATATAGCCATCATGGACTGCGGTCCAAATCTTTCCGCAGGGGGTATGTAGATGTCCGCGTTATTCCCGATCCCGGCGCCCGTCGCATGCCTCCGGGGGGAAGCGGCCTGAAGATCGCCGCCTTGGCCTAAGAACGCCAAGAGCGCGCGTTGATACCCGAACCTCTCAGCCGTCCCAGGGGGGCGGCTTTTCTGTGCCTCCCTTTCGCCGGGCCGCCTTCAGTGGCCTCCGGCCCGAAAAGCGCATGTGCGGCGCCTTGCGATCGTCATTGCTCCGCCGTCACGCGCTTTACGAAGGGAGATGCACAAAACCGTGTCGAAACGGATAGATACCCAATCCCGTTCCGCCCAAAACGCCCAGACGGGCATCGTCTCCTCTCTCTGCCCCAACGGATGCTCCGTCTGGTCGGCCGGCCGCACCGTTCTCTGTCGTTTCCCCGGCACGAGGAAGGGAGAGAGACTCCTCGACCCTGTTCCCGGCGACGAGGTCCGCTTCGCGGCCCATCCCGGCGGCACCTGCATGCTCGTGGAGATCCTGCCGCGCAGGAACGTCTTCGCCCGGCTCGACACCAGGCCGCCCCATGCGCCGCGCCCCATCGTCGCCAATCTGGACCTGGTGGTCATCGTGGTGGCGGTGGAAGACCCGCCGCCGCGGCCGCGCCTGCTCGACCGCTGCCTGGCGGCGGCTTGGCGGGAAGGGATCACCCCGGCCGTCTGCCTGAACAAGATCGACCTGCCTTCCTCCGCCGCGCATCTCGCCGCGCGGCGCGAGATCGAAGCCTATGCCGATCTCGGCGTTACCATCCTGCCTTGTTCCGCCCGGACCGGCGAAGGACTCGACGAGCTAAGGCGCCTTTTGCAGGGCAGGACCGCGGCCTTCGTCGGCCACAGCGGCGTGGGTAAATCTTCTCTCCTTAACGCCCTTCTCCCCGGCCTGGGCCTGGCCGTCGCCCCCGTGCGGGCCGCCGACGGCAAGGGACGCCATACCACCACCGCCACCTATCTGGCGGCCGTGGGCGACGGTACCATGATCTTCGATACCCCTGGTTTCCGTGAGTTCGGCGTTGAGGCCTCCGCCGATGAGTTGCGCCGTGCTTTCCCCGATTTTCGAGAGTATTCGGCTGAATGCCGTTATCGGGACTGCACCCATGTGCACGAGGAGGAATGCGGCGTCAGACGGGCCGTGGCCGAGGGGCGCATCCCGGCCGGCCGTTACCGCGGTTACCTCAGGCTGCTGGGGCTTTCCGCCGACGCCGGAGGGGCCGACGAGGCGGCGCCTTTCCAGTGCGCCAACTGCGGCGCCGAGGTCTCCCCCGGGCCGGCCGGTACCAGGCACCGGAACCATTCCCCGTACTGCCTCTTCAGCAAACACCTGGACAACCGGCCCGGGGACCGCGCGGCTTCCTGCGGCGGGCTCATGGAGCCGATCGCCGTCTGGGTCCGGGCGGGCGGCGAATGGGCCGTAATCCACAGGTGCAAATCCTGCGGCGCGCTGCGAGCCAACCGCATCGCCGCCGATGACAACGAGATGCTCCTTTTGCAACTGGCGGTAAAACCCCTGGCCATGCCGGCCTTCCCCCTGAGCCGGCTGGGGAAGAAGGATTAGGGCGGAAAAGGCCTCCTGGTTCTACGCATAGCAGGGAAAGATGCTTCCGGGGATGGGCCGGAAGCTCTTCCTCGCCTGTGCGGGGGCCGTGGTCTCCCGGTCAAGTCGCCTCAACCCGCCCAAGGCCGGCTGCTGGTGATTGGCCGGGCCTTTTCAAGGGAGGACCCACACCTTCTTTGGGACATGACCTTTGCTAAGACAACCCCCTTGCCCGATGGAGACGCGGGATCCGCGTCTCCATCGTCGAGTTGCCGAAATATACACTTCTCTTGTCTTGAAGCGGCGGCGATCTGCTATAATGAAGTCGAGGAGGCGTCAGCCATGACGGAACTTCTGGCCAAAGCATTAGAAAACGCCCGCCAGCTCCCTCAGGAGCTTCAGGATCAACTCGCCCAGGAGCTGCTGGAGGAGATCGAGTGGGAGTGCTCTTGGGAGCGGACATTGGCTGATTCTCAGGAAAAGCTGGAACGATTGGCAGACAAGGCCGAGCAGGAATACCGTGCCGGCAGGGCAAAAGAATCGGGGTTCGATGACCTTTGAAATCGTACCTCACCGAGGATTTCCTGGCTTGTTTTCGCAAGTTGCCGAGCCGGATCCAACGCCTCGCACGAAAGAGTTATAGGTTATGGCGCGAAGATCCGACGCATCCTGGTTTACAATTCAAACTCATAGGCAAGCGCAAACCAGTCTACGCCATTCGGGTAGGCATTGGTTGGCGTGCCTTGGGAATAAAGATCGATGATGGGATCGTTTGGTTTTGGATTGGTTCTCATGCGGATTATGAGAAGCTAATATCAAGTATGTAGAATACTATCGCCGTCTGGGTTCGGGCGGGTGGCAAGTGAGCGGCGATCCACAGATGCAAAAAGGCGGCGATCCCTCGGACCGCCGCCTTGCTTATTGTTAAGGGTATCCACCTGATGCTCAGTTGGGAATCGGTGAACGGAGCTCCGAGCCGTTTCCCCGAGCGACCGGCGACGAGCTTCGAGCCGCGCCTAGAACGCCATCTCCACTTCGGCGTAGAAGTAGTCCCTCGCCGCGTAATTTCCGAACATCGTACCGGCCGACCCTTCAAAGAGGTAGCAGCCCGCCGAAACCGTCACCCCATCGGCCGGGGAATAGGAGACCCGCGGCCGGAGGAAGTAATCCCCGTCGGTGACGTTGTAGGCGGCATCCAAGCCCAAGGTCAGCTCCGGCCGGGGCTTGTATTCCGCCGCCAGCATCAGACCCCAGGCCGTCCCCTCGTCCCCCTCCGGAGTGCCGGTGGAGTCCGATACATATTCCGCCACCACTTGGCCGTTGAAGTAGTACCTGTCGTTGGGCGTCCAGTCCGCGCCGAGGACCGCCTGGAGGTAGGGGTTCTTGATGGACGGATCCATCCGCTCGTCATCTTCGGTCATAAAATAGGCCGCCTCGCCCCGGAAGCCCCACTTGCCGCTGGTGGTGGCGAAATCGGCCCCCAGGACCCGGAGGCGGTGGTGGATGGGGGTAAGGATAAGATCTATAGTGGTCGGATCGCCTTCATGCGCGACGAAGGCCGCATGCACGCTCGGCAGATCGTCCCACCCGCTAAAATAACTTACGGAGAAATCGACCTTCCCTCCGGTGCGGCCGAGCTTCACGGCGAACTCCGAATTCTCCAGCGTCTCCTCGGGCATCTCGGTCGGCATTACGGTGATTTCATGGAGCGTCAACCCCGGCGGAAGGGCGGGGAGACTCACCGGCACGGCCCACCTGCTACCCGGCTCAGGCTGCGCCGCGGGGACGAAGACCGGCAGCCAGACGAACTCCGCCGTCCAGTCGCCCAGGTAGTGCCGGGCGCGGAGGGCCGTGACCTCCAGGCGGTTGTCCTCGGCGAAGGGCCGGGTGTAGTCGACCGGGTTGAGGTTATCGGTGGGGTTGATGCCGTCGGCCGTGCCCCAGGCGATCCGCTGGCGGCCCAGGCGGAGGTCCGTATTCTTCAAGTATAGATCCAGGAACGCTTCGCGGAGAGTAATCGCCCCCGTCCCGTCGATCTTCAGGCGGGACTCGAAGGCCCCGGAGGACGCCAAGGATCCCTTGAGCTTGAGGGTGAGGGTCGCCCCGGCCTCCTCCACCGCTCCACCGTCAAGGAGAAACTCCCCGCCGGCCGTAAGCGTCCCGCCGAGGGTGAGCCCCTCGGCTAGAACCGGCGCGGCGAAAAGGAAGCCGAACGCGAAGACGGTCACCAGACCAAAGAGCATTCTACTTCGCATCTCTTTCGCCTCCTCGTTTCATGACCGGGTGAGCTGGCGGACGGTGAAGTAGTCGTCCGATACACCCGTATTGACCTTGATGTTCTTAAAAGTGAGGACGGTCCGCGAACCGGTGTTCAAGTTCCGCATTTCAAGCCGGGTGGCGAGCCAGGCGTCCTCGGCCAATTTTACCACTTCCGTTGCGGAGAAGGCTTTGATGACCTTCCCGGAAACATCGAGGAACTCCGCCTTAGCAATGGTGTATGTCTCCTTTCTGATCCACCAGACCTTCTTGGCGAATCCGTCCGCCCGCCGGATGGCGTCGGAGACCGGAACGGATTCCCCTACATAGACCTCATCCTCCCCGAGCCGCTCGGTCCGGAGTAAGGTATGACGGTAATCGTCGATCTTGAGCATACCGATATCGGCGTAGGAGAAATCCGACCCCATGAAGCTGCTGCTCCGCTCCTCCGCGGCGATGCGGCGCGGCTTACCGAGGGCGGGGAGATAAAGCCAGCTCTCATCCTCGCCTTGCGTCCGGGAGAGGCTCAAAAAGCCGGTCCCCTTCACATCCGCCGGGGCCAGAAAACGGATCAGGACTTTCCTGGTGCCGTCGGTCCCGCGCTTGCTGGCCATGCTGAGCTGCCTTACGCGTTCCAGGCCGTTCTTGTTTACGATGCGCATCTCGAGATCGGCGGTCATGTCCTTGACCGAACCCATCTCGTCGAGGCGCTTTATAATGTCCCGGCCGGATGGTTCCGCCGCGGCCGCCGCGGCCAGGGCGAGCACGAGACAAACCAGACAGAAAACGAAGAGACTGCTTTTCTTCACGAACTATTCCTCCTTCTTGTAAGTTGGCAAAGCGGACGGGCTCAAACGGCGGCCCTTCACTCCCTCGGCCCCCTGGCCCTTACCGGGGGCCCGGGGCTCCGGTCCGGTGCGGAGCAACCGCTTCTCCAAACGGACACCGAGACCGAGCGCGATGGAGGCCGGAAGCACCGTCAGGGCGCCGAAGGCGGTCAAGATCATGGTCAGGGCGATAAGGACCCCGAAGCTACGAAAGATCGGGAGGCCGGAGAAGACCAGCACGGCGAAGCCCACCGCCACCGAGGCGGCATTGGTGACGATGGCCTCCCCGGTGGTCGCGGCGGTGACCAGAAGGGCTTCCCGGCGCCCCCGGCCTGCCCGCCGTTCTTCCAGGTAACGCCGGTAGTAATGGATGCTGTAATCCACGCCCATCCCCGTGGCCAGACTGGCCATGGTAGTCGTGGCCGCGTTCAAGGCCACACCGATCCAGCCCATCAATCCGAAACTATAGACGATGGTTAGCGCGATGGGCAAAAGGCACCCGAACCCCATGGCAAACGACCGAAAGGCCAAAACGACGAGGGCAAAGACGGTCATAAGCGAAGAATAGATATTTTGCAGCTGTTCTTGCCGAATGAGATCTACCATCACCAGCTCGATGACGGGCATACCCGTAACCCGGACGCGGGCCCGCCGGCCGAAGATGGCCTTGGCTTCCTTTTCGATGGCCGCGATCAGCCGGGTTCTCTCTGCCGTACTCGTCATGTTGCTGATGCGGGCGGCAATGCATGCTTCCCGCTGATCGAACCGCATGAACTGGCTTAGTTCATCGGGACTTGCGGTCAGCGTGAGCAAAAAGAGATACTGCGGTAGGAGGGCCGGATCGTCCGGCAGGACTTCGTAGGCCGGGTCCCCGCCGTGGAAGGCGCGATTTACGCGGGCAAGGAGATCCACGATGGAAAGCGGCCGCGTGGCCCCAAGCTTCACCATCTTCTCTTGGAGCCGTTTTATACCCAAAAGGACCTCCGGATCCGCCAGATCGCCCTCGACCAAGACCTCGAGTTCGGCCGAGCCACCGAATTCCTTATCCACCAAAGCCTCCGCTTGACGATGTTCGCTGCCCGGCGGGAGGAAATCCGCCATCTCAAAGGTCGTCGTCAACCTGGCCCAGCCCACAAGCGAGACCACCGTCAGCAGGCCGGCCAACAAGAGCACCAACGCCGGCCGCCCGGTAACGCCCCGGGCGAAGAGGTCAAGCGTCCGGGAGAGAATCGTTCGCCCCGAAGGGGCAACGGCGCCTTTCTCCGGTTCCCGGCGCGAAAGGCGCGGCGGAGGGAGAAGGAACAGCAGGGAGGGAATAAAGGTAATGGAGACGAGAAAGGCCACGGCCACGCCCAAGGCGGAGAAGACGCCGAAGTCGAAGATCATCCGGATCTTGGAGAGGGCGAGGGAGGCGAAACCGGCTACGGTGGTGATGGCGGCCATCCAGACGCCAAAGCCCGTACCGGCGACGGTCGAGCGGACCGCCTCTTCGCGGCCGAGCCCTTCCCGGATCTTCTCCTGGAAACGGGCGACGATGTGGATGCCGTAGGCCGAACCGATGCCGACCAAAAGGACGGGCACGATATTGCTTACCAGCGAAAGGGGCCGGTGCAAAAGCGCCATGATCCCCAAGGTCCAAACGATGCTAATGCCCACGGTCACGAGGGGGAGGACGACACCCCGTATCGTCCGGAAACTCAAAAAAAGCACGATCCCGATGGCCAAAAGAACGAGGGGTAAGAGGAAACCCACGTCTTTGCCGAGGGCGCGGTCGATCTGCTCGTCCATGACCAGCGAACCGGCGAAGCGGGCCGTCAGATCGCCCTTGGTCCGATTAACGTAAGACCGCACACGTTCGAGGGTATGGAGGGCTTCCTCGAGGGTGGCCGCGTTGGCCAGGTTCACCATGATAATGGTCGTCCGGCCGTCCTTGGCCACCAGGCGGCCCACATACCACGGATCGGAGAGGATCCGTTCCCGCAAAGCCCGGGCCTCGGCCGTCGTCCTGGGCAGAGAGGAGATGACCGGGCCGCTCCGGAGGATATCGCCTTCCCCGGTGAACTCGGTGAGGTTGGTGAGACTGGTGACGCTCTTTATCCCGGGCAGGTCCAGCAAACCCTTGGTCAGGCGGTCGACGGTCGCCAAAGCCTTGGGTTGGAAGAGATCCCGGCCGCTGAGCACGATCACCACTGAATTACCGCTCCCGTATTCCGCGCGAAACTCGTGAAAAACGGCTAGGCGGGGTTCGCTCTTGGGCAGGTTCTCCTCCAGGTCTACCCGCCGCTGGATGCGGGTGGCGGCCAGCCCGAGGGCTAGCGTAACGAGGATCGTCACGGCGACGATGGAACGAGGGAATCGGGTAACAAAGCGAGCCAATCTTTCCATATTATGGATTACCCCCACCCTTTACCATGGTGATAATTTTTATGCACCGCGTTCCCTTCGTACCCCATGGGGCAACAAAGTACTTTCATCATAGTATATTACTTTAATGGAAATATACGATTATCGTAATTAATCGTAACATAGCGGCTAACGGAGTAACGGGATTAACGCTGATGATGGGAGAGAAAGGTCAGGACCTCGCCGATTAAGGCCAGGACCTTGGCCTGTTCTTCCTCGGGCAAGACGGCCAGGATCTCCCTTACTGCCCGGATGTATTCCTCCCGGTGCCGGGCGAAAAGGTCCCGGCCGGCCGGCGTCAGGGTGACCAGGACCACCCGGCGATCCTCTTCCGTCCGACGTCGCTCGAGGTAACCTTTCTCCACCAGCCGCCCGACGATGCTCGTCATGGTGGTCAGGGGCACGCCCAAAGCCGTGGCTAGTTCGGACATGGTGGTCTCGCCGAAGCGACCCAGAGTCTCGAGAACGAAGAGATCTTTCATGGTAAGGTCTTCGCTCTTGCCGGCGAAATAGCGAAGGATATGTTGCCCGATGAAGAGAATGAGGTCGTCTAGCCGGGCGGCCTTCTCCTTCCACGGGATCTGTATCTCGGTCACCTCTGTCCTCCATAAATATTTCTATCCTCAAAATATACGATTTTCGTAGAACTATTTTACCACGTCCTCCCCCTTCCGTCAAGGATTTCTCCTTTTGGCCACGAATACTATATCTATTAATCGAAGCCCGTCGACAGGAGGGAACAAAGAAGATGGCCAGGATCGAGATCGCGCGCCCCACGGAGGCCGAACGCAAGAAGCTGGGGCTCGAGACCTGGGATCACTGGGAATGCGGTCGTTCCACCTTTCCCTGGTACTACGAAGAAAAGGAAACCTGCTACATCCTGGAGGGCAAGGTCACGGTGGAGACGGCCGACGAAAAGGTGGAGATCGGACCCGGGGATCTGGTCACCTTTCCGGCCGGACTCCACTGTACCTGGCACGTCCATGAACCGGTAAAGAAAGTTTACCGCTTCGGCTAAGGGAGGAGAATGAATATGCCACGGGATTATTCCCCGTCCCATGGTCACCGTGGACGTGGTGGTCTTGGCCGGCGGTCAAGATCCCGCTTCTTGTCCCCATGTCCTCCTGATCAAACGTCGGTACGAGCCTTTCGCCGGCTACTGGGCCCTTCCCGGTGGTTACCTGGAAGAAAACGAACCCCCCCGCGAAGGAGCGGCCCGCGAGTTGCGCGAGGAGACCGGCCTTGCCGCTCTCCCCCTTCGCGCCCTGGGGGCCTTCGGCGCGCCCGGCCGCGACCCGCGGGGCTGGACCATCAGCATCGCTTACTGGAC
>JAAYXC010000440.1 GCA_012516115.1 Bacillota bacterium
CTTCCCCACCACCGCAAACCCAGTCCCGAAGCCACTTTCAGGGTTTCGGGATTTTTTTATTCTTGTTTTTCCCTTTACCATTACCGCCAATGGACAGCCACCCGGCGACCCATAGATCGTTTCTCTCCCCTGGCTTTCGGGTTGCGATTCGTCTTTGCGAGGGAACCATCAATTCCATATTTCGAGGAACATGGCCACTAACGGATTCGTTTTATCTACGTTTTCCAACCTCGACGGCAGGTCTTTCCTGGCCGGCCGATGTATAAGACCCGCGTGGAGTACGTAGAATAGCCGTGGGGAGGAAGATAGGTTGTATGGAAATTATTTCCATAGGTACCGACCACCCGGTCGCCGGGATTCGGGCTAATCTGGTCCAAGAAGTCGAGTCGCTTCACGGATATGGGGTGGTGGCACGTTTTCGGCAAAGCGATCTCGGCCATCATTCTTTCCTACATTGCTATTTAGAAGAAAACGGTCCGGAAAACGGCGAGGGCCGCAACCGCGTTTTCCGGTATTATTTGGCCAATGCCATTACCGATCTCATCCTCAACGTGATCTCCCGCGAGATGCTCCGGCGGCTTCTCACCCGCGATTATGGTTGTTTTACCGATGAAGAGAGAGAAGAGATCCTCCGCGAGGCCATCGCGTTTCTAGAAGAGCCGGCCAACCCCGCCTTTACTCCTCCCCGGATTATAAGGCGCGATCGCATCCTGGTCCGCGTTCTCCGGTACCTGGAGGAGCACGACCGGTTGATCCTGGAAGGGTTCGTCCGCTTCCAGCTTCAGGACTTCTACACGGAGTTGAAAGAAGCAGCCGACCGAGCGGTGGAACGGTTCCTGGCCCGGCGGGAATACGACGAATTCATCCGCCTGCTCCGGTATCTGGTGGAAATCCAGCCTGCGCGGCTGGAGGAACTCAACGTAAGAGTGGAACAAGACGGGATCTTCGCCCTCCTCGACGAGGAGGGGAGACCGGTCGAACACGAACAGCTCCGGAACCTCCTTATCGAGACGACCGAGGAGGAGATCGAATACGGGGATCTTCTCTTGAGCGCGCTGGTGACCATCGCTCCGGCCAAGGTGATCCTCCACATCAGGGAACCTTTTCCGGTGCTCGAGACGATCAGCAGAGTCTTCGGTCCGCGGATGCTTATCTGTCCGGGTTGTCCGCTTTGTCCCCCGGGCGTCCGGGCGCCTTGACCCACCGGACGGCATATGGTATGATGGAATCCGCGAAAAGCGCCCGTAGCTCAGCTGGATAGAGTGGCAGGCTTCGAACCTGTAGGTCGGGGGTTCGAATCCCTCCGGGCGCGCCAGAGAGGACGAGGGTCTGCGGAAAACCGCAGACTTTTTTGTTTCGGTGTATAGGCGTAAAGAAGAGACAAATATCTTGCGGTGAAATCTCGGCAATAAGCTACGAAGGCTTCGTCTATGGTGATGGGAGAGACTGAAAAGAGTTTTCTGCCATCGGCGGCTAGAAGAGAGGAAAAAAGGATAATTGTAGAAGGATCACAGTAACACACGGTGGAGGAGCTAGTCGACGGTTACCATGCAGAAGAGCCGTTTATAGATTCATTAGTGGATTTGGATGCTTTCACGAAGTTCCAGAGAAAATGTAAAATGTCATCTTATATAACTCGGTTCTATCTCAAATCCCACACTATGGCGCCCCCAGTTTTTCGCCGCCAGGTTCGTCGTCCCGGTCTCCATAAAAGGATCGAGCACCGTATCGCCGACGAAAGAAAACATACGGATCAGGCGCTCCGCCAGGGCAAGCGGATAGGGGGCGGGATGCTGCCGCGTCGAGGCCTCGAGCCTCAACCGACCAATTCCTTCCCGAGCCGGAAGGCCTCTTCTAGGAGTTCTTTTCTTCGCCTGACCGCGCCGAGCTCGTTCAGGCCGTTTCCGCCCACGATTCCCTTCACTTCAATCCCCATCGCCCCCGCCAGGAACGAGGCCAGGGCTTCGATCACCGCCTTATCGTTCCCGCCGCCTTGGGAGTATACAACGACGCCGCGCTTGCCGGGCGGTAGGGCGCATCCGACCCCGGGCTTGAAGAAGGCAAAAAGCCGATCGAGAAACAGCTTGGTCTGCGCCGTCAGATACCCCATGTAAATGGGCGATCCGATCACGATGCCATCCGACCTGAGGAGCGCCTCGTAGAGCAAGGCCATGTCGTCCGTCTGGCGACACCTTCCGTGTTCCTGGCAGTGGTCGCAAGCTTGGCAGCCCCGGATGTTGAGCTCGTTGAGCCTGTATACCTCCGTGTCTGCCCCGGCCGCAGCGGCCCCGGCCAGCACCGTCTCAACGAGGATTTCCGTGTTGCCGCCGCGCCTTGGACTACCCACCACACCCATGACCTTCATGAATTTTCTCCTCCCTTTTAAGATTTGAAGACAAATATCCATTCGCTTCACCTAAAATAACAATTCAAGACAGGATTCCCCCTTCCAGGACCTTGGTTATTGCATTTCGCGGGAAGAGCGATCGTTCCTGCCGGGTGGAAGGCGCGACCATCCGAGTTTGGATATGGAGAGACGACTGGGAAGCTTCAAACCCCATCCTCCAATGCCTTCGCCATCAACCTCACCCCATCCAAAAACGCCCTCTCCGCCAGGATCATCGTTTCCAGATAGTGCGCCGCCGCCTGCGCTTCGCTGTACTCCAGGAGCATCATTCGGCCTTCCTCGGGCAGCATCTCCTTCAAACTCTCGTAGAGCCGGGAGGCCCGTTCCCCCTGCCGGCGGTATTCCGCGGAAGCCCTGTACGGATCGACCCTGTCCAGCCGGCGGGCGATGAACTCCCGCAGATCCTCAACGAAATCATTATCGGAGGCAGGGGCGTCGCGGGCGGTGAAGAGCGGGGCCGAGGCCGAGAGGAGGGCCAGTTCGTACAACATCTTTCGAAAACCCCTTTCATATTTTATCAGGTGTACGGACCGGTTTGCGCCCAAGAGGCTTGAATTCTCTACTACGAACGCGCCAAGGGCGTGACCTTCAAGAGTCCTGGTCTTACAAGAAGATTCTACCACGAACGTATGTTTGGGTCAACCTTTGTCCATGTGGATAGTACTGCGCCAGGCTTCCCCCGGCTATATCTTCTTGCCATCAGTTAAGTGTCTTGCCGCTTGACATCTATGAGGCCGGTAGTATAATTAAAACTGACCAATAGTCATTAAATGATCAATGGTCAGTTTAAATCTCATGTCCAGTTATCTTTATAATTCGGAGAGAGGGGTATGGTCGATGGCGTTCGCTATGGCGCGCAAGGTCTTGGGGGAGGCCGTCTTCAAACAGGGGTTGAACTATCTGGTGCATGATCCGGAGAAGAACCTGGTGCAGTTGGCCAAATGGGGCGCGCGGATCGCCCGGGCGGAACAGCACAAGCGTACGGCCGAAAAATTAGCCGAAATTCTGGGGGATGAAGACAATAACTGGCGGCGGCTCGTGCTCAATCAATTACGGCAGGTTTCACCGCGGGTGCGGGAAAGGCTTGTGCTGAACTTTTTTGTGAATGCCGCCCTTATCGGGATTCCTTATAGCCAGGAATTGGAGAAGAAATTGGGGGTACATATACCCTGGGCCATGTTGATCGACCCCACCGGCCGTTGCAACCTTCGCTGCAAGGGTTGCTGGGCCGCGGAATACGATCGGTCCAAAGACATGGATCTCGAGACGCTGGATCGGATCATCACCGAAGCCGAGAACCTCGGCATCCATTTCATCGTGGTCTCCGGCGGTGAACCCACCATACGCATGAACGATCTCATCACCCTGGCGGGTAAGCATGAGGAGTCGGCCTTCCATGTCTTTACCAATGGGACGCTCCTGGACAAAAATGCGGCCAGAACCTTTGCCGAACTCGGCAACGTCACCTTCGCCATCAGCCTGGAAGGCTTCGAGGAGACGACAGACCGTCGCCGGGGCCCCGGGGTTTACGCCCGGATCATGCGCGCCATGGATAACCTGCGCGAGGCGGGGGTGCTCTTCGGCTTCTCCGCCACCTACACGAGGGAGAACGCCAACGAGATCGGGAGTGAGCCTTTCATCAACCTGATGGTGGAGAAAGGTTGTGCGTACGGCTGGCTCTTCACCTACGTCCCGGTGGGCGGCGCCGGGGCCGATCTGGAGTATATGGCCACGCCAGAGCAACGCGCCACCATGTATCGGACGGTGCGCCGCTGGCGGCAGGAAAAACCGATCTTCGTAGCGGATTTCTGGAACGATGGCCCGGCGGTGGGCGGCTGCATTGCGGGCGGCCGCAGTTATTTCCATATCAACGCCATGGGTGACGTAGAGCCGTGCGCTTTTGTGCATTTCGCCAACGTCAATATCAAGAACACCACCTTGCTGGAGGCGCTATCCTGCCCCCTCTTCCGCACCTTCCAAGCCAATCAGCCTTTCAACCACAACCTCCTCCGGCCATGCCCGATCATCGATAATCCGCAGATGTTGGAGAAGATCGTGGCCGAGAGCGGCGCTTATTCCACCGAAGCAGGTCGGGTTTCCGCCGGACAACTCTGCCGGCCACTTTATGGTTATGCGACCGCCTGGGGAGAGATTGCCGATCGTCTCTGGGCGGCTCAGGAACAGACGGTCCCATCAAAAGATAAAGGGATGAGAAGAGACAGGAAATGGCCGGCCTTCGGCGAATAAATAAACATTTTCATGGCCAGAACCTATCGCGAAGCATATGTCGCTGGAAGGCAGGGGATCTATGGGAACAAAAGAGAGACGTGCCCGGGAAAAGGCGGCCCGTAAGGAACAGGTCTTGCAGGCCGCCCGGGAAGTCTTTGCCTGGAAAGGATTTGAAGGTGCCACTGTGGAGGAGATCGCCGCACGCGCCGAATTAAGCAAGGGCGCTGTTTACCTTTACTTCCGGAGCAAGGAAGAGATCTTCCTCTCCATGTGGCGGTCAACCGTGGACTTCTTCGTGGAGCAAGCGGAACAGGCCTTGAACTTGACTGGCGGCCTGGTGGCCCGTTTTGCCGCCTTACTCGACGTCTATATCGGGTTGCTCCGGCTTTACCCGGATTTTATCGAGGCCATCCTCAACTGGAAGCACGGCGACCTCAAGGAGAAAGTTTCGGCCGAGACCTATGAAGCGGTGGTCGTCCGATGCCTTCACGTCCACGCCTCCCTCCTCAAAGTATTGGAGGACGGCATGCGGGAGGGTCTCTTTCGCCGCGTTGATGCCCCTTCTTTCATCACTATGATCCTGGGGGCCTTCAACGGCGTTTTACTCATGCTCAAGAACCCCGAGCACCAAAAGATGGCCCTGCGCTCCCAAGACGAAGTCTACTCCTTCATGCGCGATTACTTTTTGACAACTCTCCTTGTGAAATGACCGGCCAGACCGTTGAGCTAGCTCACGCAGTCACCGGCGTGTGGGCGGTTTCGATAACGGCTCCGCTTCCCACCGGATTCCTGGGAGATAAACGCCGAGCCCTGTCGGATGCTCGGCCATTTGAGCCGGCGTTTCGTTCGGTCCTATCCCATCCAATTCAAAGGTACGATCTGGGGGCCATCCTCGGCTCGGGAGCCCTCCCCAGAGTTCGTATGAACAATCTCACACTTATCAGGTTCAGGCTCCTTGCCCATATCTATGCCTCGCTGTAATTTAACCCGGATTTCGAAGATGCTTCGGCTTTTTCGCGCGAGGGGCTGAATCGTGGGCTTTGCC
>JAAYXC010000441.1 GCA_012516115.1 Bacillota bacterium
CGACCGAGGAATACCGCGCCGGCATGCCGGACCCTGGCCGCTAAGGCCCAGGGGTCGGCCACCATGAGCTCCAGGTGTTCGGGGGCCAGTTTTTCCACCAGTTCCAGGGCTTCTTCGAGATCGCGGGTTACCACCGCTCCCCCGTAACGGGCCAGGCTCGTCCGGGCCACCTCGGCCCGGGGTAGTGTGGCCAGGAAGTCTTCCATGGCCCTCCCCACCGCCTCGGCCAACGACCGGAAAGGGGTAAAAAGGATGGCCCCCGCCTCCGGGTCGTGCTCGGCCTGGGCCAAAAGGTCGATCCCCACCAGGCCGAAGACCTGGCGCTTGGCCTCGGTGACGTAGCGGTTGCCGGGGCCGACGATCTTCTCCACCGGCCGGATGCTCTCCGTCCCGTAGGCCATGGCCGCCACCGCCTGGGCCCCTCCCACCCGGTAGACCTCCTCGATGCCGAGATGGGCCAAAGCGGCCAGGAGTCCCGGGGCCAGGCTCCCGTCCGGCCGCGGCGGAGAACAGACGGCGATCTCTTCCACCCCGGCCACCTGGGCCGGGATAATGTTCATCAAGACGGAAGAGATAAGGGGGGTGAGCCCGCCGGCCCCGCCAGGCACGTAGACCCCGACCCGCTGCAGGGGAAGAAACCGTAAAAAGAGCAGAGAGCCATCCGGATGGGCCACCATGATATCCCGTCGGAGTTGGGTCTCATGGAAACGCCTGATGTTCCCGGCCGCCCGCGCAATCGCTTCCCGGAGTTCCACGGGGGTGTTCTCGATACCGGCCAGGATCTCCTCCTTGGCCACCCGCAGTCTTGCTGTCGGCAGGTCGACCCGGTCGAACTTGCGGGTATATTCGAGGAGGGCCGGGTCTCCTTCCCGCCGGACCCGGGTAAGGATTGCGGCCACGGCCTCGCGCACCTCGGCCCGCTCTTCCCCCAAAAGCCAGCGGCGGTCGAGGAGCATGGCCACTTCCGCGCGCTCCGTTATACTGGAAAATATCCGCCACACCTTCTCCACTTTCCGCTCCCCCCAAGTTTAGGAATACTCTAACATAGCTTGGGGGCTCCCGTCAAGAAAGCTGTCGGTTTAAAGACTCATCCCCACGCGATTCAGCGAAACGGACCTACTGTGCCCCTTAAGGAACGGGGCACCCGGTAAGCCGGTTCCGGTATTCTTTACGACCGCCAACGACCGCCGTACCTTCGCGGCCAGACGTCCATCCGGATAATGGGTTCCTCGAAAAGGCGCCAGAGGCCAATGGGTTGGAGTCCGTGGCGTCAGGATCGAACGGGGACCGCAATATCGGACTCGCCGAACGTCTCAGAAGCGGTGAGTCCGTAGGCTGCTTCGCCTAGCACGGCCCGTGAAGGACCAGAAGCGTGAGAGATGACGGTGTGTCCACCTACTACCTGGTCAGAAGGAAACCGGGCTCTGGAGGCCGGTGGAACCGGAATAAGGCCGATGATTTTGCAATAAAAAAGCTCCCTATCGTCCTCTTCAGGGGAGCTAGAAAGGATAAAACCCTTGATTTATCTAATTGGTAGCCCCGATGGGATTCGAACCCACGATCTCCGCCGTGAGAGGGCGGTGTCCTAGACCGCTAGACGACGGGGCCGTTTTAATAGTTATGAGTTTTGAGTTATGGAGTTTTTTGACTGATGAGTTAAAAGAGCGTTTGTGAGTTTTGGATTAATACTTCATCACCAAACTCAAAACTCAACGCTCAAAACTCTTAACTATTTTAGATGGCTGGGGGAGAAGGACTCGAACCCTCGCTAGCGGGGCCAGAACCCGCCGTCCTACCACTAGACGATCCCCCAGCAAGCAAATTTTATTATACCGGCGTCCCCCACATCTGTCAAGCATGGGGACGGGTCTCCCACCGCTTAAAAATCTTCATCCGGTTTGCGGCTCAAACTATCGAGGATCTCACGCAGCTCTTGCTCCCACCGACTGTGGTGATCCTGCAGAACCTCCCTTTTGACCAGGGAAGCGGTATGACAATGGGAGCAAACCACTCCCAAGAGACTCTTCCGCTCGGCCACCACCAGATGAGGCGTGTCGATGGCGCATCGAGGACAAAGATAGACTTGGGTCCCCTCGGCCTCCATACCTGCTCCCTTCTTTCTCTCTTTGGTTAGCTTGACCGGGCCGCTTCCCTCTATACGGCGCCGACGAGCGAAAGGGCAGGTAAAACTGGTCGGGGCCAAAGCATCCCCCCACTTGCCCCAGGCCGGGCAACCCATAGAACCGTTGAGAATAGCAGGGTATGGCCGGAGAAGACTGGGGTCTTCTGTGAAAGCCGGAACGCTAGATTTCCAGGATGATCGGCAGGATCATCGGCCGACGTTTTGTCCGTTCGTACAGATACCTGGCCAGGTCTTCCCGGATGGCGGTCTTGACCGGAAGCCATTCCAGACTCCGCCGATCGCGACAGCGCTGATAGATCTGGCGCACCTGTTCCCGGATGTCCTCGATCAAGGCCTCCGACTCCTTCACGTAAACGAACCCCCGGGTAACCACATCGGGACCGGCCAGGACCTGACCCGTCTCTTTTTCCACCGAGAGGGCGATGATGAGTATACCGTCTTGGGCTAACTGGCGACGATCGCGCAGAACCACCTGGCCCACATCGCCTACCCCGAGCCCGTCCACGAGGACCGGTCCGGCCGCGATCCGGCCGCCGACCCGCCCAGAATCAGGGGTGAATTCCAGGACATCGCCGTTCTCGGCGATGAAGATGTTTTCCCGGGGCACGCACACCTCGGCGGCCAGGCCCGCGTGTTGAACGAGGTGGCGGTACTCACCGTGGATGGGCACGAAGAATTTCGGCCGGGTAAGATTCAACATCAATTTGAGTTCTTCCTGGCTGGCATGGCCGGAGACGTGCACCCCGGAGACCGCCTCGTAGAGCACCCTGGCCCCCTGTTTAAAAAGGTAGTTAATGGTCCGCGCCACAAGTTTCTCGTTGCCCGGGACGGTGGAAGCGGAGATGATCACCGTATCACCGGGAATGATGGAAATGTAGCGATGTTCGGCATTGGCCATACGTGAAAGGGCCGACATGGGTTCGCCCTGACTACCGGTGGTAATAATGGCCACCCTGTTCGGCGGAAGCAAGTCCACATCTTCCAGATCGATGAGCATCCCGGGGGGGACCTGAAGGTAACCCAGATCCATGGCGATGGTGGCCACATTGATCATGCTCCGCCCGGCAAAGGCGACCTTACGACCGTGGGCCGCGGCCGCGTTAACGATCTGCTGCACCCGGTGGATGTTGGAGGCAAAAGAAGCCACGATGATGCGACCGTGGGCCTGACGGAAGAATTCTTCGAAGTTCTCCCCCAAGGCCCGTTCGGATGGCGTGTAACCGGGTCGTTCCACATTGGTGCTATCGGAAAGAAGGACGAGAACGCCCTGGTCGCCCAACTCCGCGAATTTACGAAAATCGGTTACCATCCCGTCCACCGGGGTATGGTCGAACTTGAAATCGGCCGTATGGACGATGGTCCCCACCGGCGTATGCACGGCCAGGGCTACCACATCGGCGATGCTATGGTTGACATTGATGAAATCGACCTTGAAAGAACCGATGCGCAGAGATTCCCCGGCCCGTACGGGAATCATCGGAACCACATTGTCCATCCCATGTTCCCGTAACTTACCCTGGGCCAGTCCGAGGGTGAGCCTGGTGCCGTAGACGGGGACCTGAAGCTGGCGTAAAACGTAAGGAAGAGCCCCAATATGGTCTTCATGGCCGTGGGTAAGGACGATCGCCTTCACCTGGCGGGACCGTTCCGTGAGATAACTGATGTCCGGGATCACGATGTCGATGCCCGGCATCTCCTCATCCGGGAACATAACCCCGGCATCGATGACCAAGATCTCCTGGTTGTATTCGACGACCCACATGTTTTTGCCGATCTCCCCCTGACCGCCCAAGGGGATTAGAGAAACGATACCGCGCGAAGAAACCAAATAAAAAAAACCCCCCAACGGATTAAAACGGGATTTTAAGCCCTTAAACGGTTAAATCGGATTTTACACAAATCTATTATAACGTAACTGGAGGAGAAAAGACAAGGGAAACCGGAAAATTAAAGAAGGCCGAGCCGGCGCAGACAATAGCGTAACTGCTCCCGCTGTTTTTCATCGGCCTCAACCAACGGCGACCGCAACCCCCCAACCTTAAACCCGGAAAGATTCAAAGCGGCCTTGACCATAATGGGGTTGGCAGCGGCAAAAAGGGTTTGATAA
>JAAYXC010000048.1 GCA_012516115.1 Bacillota bacterium
CCTCGGATGGCAGGGAGCGTTATTCGCGATCTTCATCGCCAGCCTGCTCGGATCGGTGGTGGGGTTGAGTTTAATGGCCCTTAAACGTCTGCGGCCCGGCCAGCCGATGCCTTTCGGACCGTACATCGCCCTGGCCGGGTTCATCCTGATTGTCTGGCCCTGGCAGGAATGGATCGGGAAGTTGGTGTATTATTAAGAGGGGAAGACCGGATTCCTCTCACAAAGACACAAATATCACCAAGAAAGACCACGAAGAAAAAAATCAAGTTAATGATTCTTTGATTTTCTTAGTGTTATTTATGATCTTTTGTAGAAGAGATTAAACTCGGTTTTCTCTCACAAAGCTGTAAAGGATAAATAAGGATATGAATGAAAATGAAATAGGTCGAATTGTAGTTGATGCTGCTCTTACGCTCCATCGTGAGGTGGGTCCGGGGCTTTTGCAGTCCGTTTATGAAGCTGTACTCGCCAGGGAGTTGACCGCACGCGGGCTCCGAGTAGAGAGGCAAGTGCCGATATCGATCGAGTATCGAGGGATCCAGTTCGACGACGGATTTCGAGCTGATATGATCGGGGAAAACATGGTGATCTTGGAACTAAAGGCGGTTGAGTCGATCACTGACGTCCATAAGAAACAACTTTTGACTTATTTAAGGTTGACCGGTATGGAATTGGGATTTTTGCTTAACTTCGGGGAGGCATTTATGAAGAATGGTATTGTTAGGGTAATAAATGGTATTTTAGATCGATAGACATTCTATTATCTTGGTGTTTTTAGTGATCTTTGTGAGAGAATAAAATTGTATCCCTCTCACAAAGTCACAAAGATCACAAAGGGCACAAAGAAAAAACTAGGTTAAATCATAATTCTCTTGGTGTTCTTTTTGATCTTTGTGAGAGGAATAAACTTGGGGTGAGGTTGGGGCCGGATGGCGCGCGTTTGCGTGGGGCTCGATATCGGCACCAGCGCCATCAAGGTGGCGCAATTGAGCAAAGTAGGGGCGAGCTATAAACTCGACCGGGTGGGGGTAGCTCCCCTACCCATGGGGGCCATCGAAGGCGGCACGGTCCACGACGTCCAGACCGTGGCCCAGACGATCGTCCGTCTCCTGCGGGAAAGTAAGATCGGTTGCCGCCAGGTCATGGCCGCCGTGGCGGGCGAGGCGGTGATCCATCGTCTCATCAGGGTCCCGCTCGTGCCCCGTCGGGAACTGGACGGTATCGTCCACTGGGAGAGCGAAAAACACATCCCCTTCCCTATAGATGAGGCCATTTACGACTACGATATCATCCAGGAATTCCCTGAAGAGAACGAACAGGAGATCATCCTCGTGGCCGCCCAACGCAGCCTCATCGAAAGTCACGTGGCCGTGCTTAGGGCGGCGCGGCTCCAGGCCCTGGCCATCGATGTCCAGCCTCTGGCTCTCTCGCGCGCGCTTGAACCGTTGCTTTCGCCGCCGGGGATGGAGGGAACCGCCAACGTGGCCATCATGGACGTGGGCGCGGGAAGCACGGACCTGGCCATCTTCCGTCAGGGGGTGCAGCGGTTCATAAGGATCCTGCCCATCGCCGGCAACTACTTCACCCGGGCCATCGCCACCAGACTCGGCATCTCCTCGGAAGAGGCCGAGAATTTAAAGCGTACCCACGGGCAGGTGCCGTTACCCGACCAGCCCATTGAGGGGGAAGAAGACCGGGAGCTGGCCAGGGCCATCGAAGGCGTGATGGCCGAGTTGACGGCGGAGATCAGGCGATCTTTGGATTATTTCCGCTTACAGTTCCGGGAGGACGTGGTAAGGCTTATTGCCGCGGGCGGGGGGATCGGCCTGCGAAACATGGCGCCTTATCTCGCCCGTGAATTGGGGATAAACGTGGAGATCGCCAATCCCCTTCTCCAGCTCCACCCGGCATCGGCCAACTGCGCGCCCAAGATACTCGAGACCATGGGGCCGATCTTCTCGGTGGCCATCGGTCTGGGTCTGCGGGGGGTGCAGGAATGGTAAGGATAAACCTTCTCCCCCCGGAATACAGGCCGCAACCGCAGATCCAACCGCTCCGGCTCTTGCTTTTGTTGGGCCTGATCCTGGGCCCCCTTATCCTGGCCGGTGTGGGTGCCTATTGCTGGTACCAGCTTTATACTCTCGACCGGGAGATCGCGGATCTTACCGCGGAGCGCGCTCAATACGGCCCGCTCTACGATAAGGTCATCGGGATGGAAAAAAAGCTCGGCGAACTCGAGCAGCAATTGGCCGCCCGGGAGAAACTCACGGCCGATCATTTGAACGCGGTGGAGATCCTTACCACCTTGAGCCGGATGGTCCCCAAGAACGTCGTCATCAACAGCCTAACGGTGGGCGCGGGGGGGAGCATTAGCATTAGCGCCACGGCCGGGGATTACTTCGGCGCGGCCGCCTTTCAGTTACGCCTGATCAAAAGCGAGGAGTTCACTCCGGCCGTTCTCGGCGGGGCCTCGGGTGAGGAAGGCAACATCTCCTTCCAGCTTACCACGGCCTTCCGAAAAGCAGGAGGGGGAGGGGGCGTTGCCACTCCGGTGGTGACTGCTTCGCCCTCATCTTCCTCTTCAAGCGGGACCCGGGTCCAGGGGGGCGCGCCGCCGGCCGCAGATACGGGTGAAGGGGCGGCACCTTCTTCTCGGACTGAAGGAACGACCGGTACCGGTGAAGGAGCGGTATTCTAAATGGCAGCGATAGGGAAAAGGGAAAAGCAACTCCTTCTCGTTCTGCTTGTTTTCGGCGTGGTGGCGGGATTGTACTACGGCTATGACTGGTATGCTCGAATCAGGCGCGAAAAGGTGGCCAGGCGGGACGCCCTCGTCCGCGAAATGAACATGGTCAAGGAGAAGGTACGCGATCTCGCGGAGGTAGAAGAAAAACTACGCCAGGCCGAGCAATTACAGGAAGCCCTCCAGCGCATGGTGCCGCAAGAAGAAGAGATCCCCCAGCTTTTGCGGGATCTGGTCACCATGCTTACTTCCGCCGGGGTGGAGCTGAAAAGTTTTCAGCCGGGTCGGCCCAAGAACTCCCCGTTGCCCGAACTAAGCCAGATCGATGTGAACATAAGCGTGAACGGGACGTACCGGGAGTTGTTGGCCATGTTCGACCGCCTGATGAAAGCCCGGCGGTTGATCGGGGTGAAGAATTTCTCCATCAGCGGTGGCAAAGGCATAGACCCAGATCTGTCGTGTTCGGTTAGTCTCTCCGTTTATTGCGCGAAGAAGAGCTAATAGTACGTGATCTTTTTGAGAGGATAAAAAGGTTATTGTTTTCACAAAGCCACAAAGATCACAAAGACCACGGAGAAAAAGTAATATATTATGATTTTCTTTGTGTTCTTAGCGATCTTTGTGAGAGGATAAAAACAAGGAGTGCGGGGCGGTTGGCGGAGAAACAGCAAGGGCCATCGAAACTTCCTTTCGGTATGAGCCCGGTAACCCTGGTCGTCGCGGGGGGGGGGCTCCTGGCGGTGGCCGTCGTCTACCTTTTCCCCGGGCTCTTCGGGGGTGGAGGGACGGGGACGTCGACGGGTACGCCCGTCCAGCGTCCTCAGAACGCGGCGACGGTAACCGCCCAGGTAATCCCAGGCCCTGCGGCCACACCTGCGACGAAGGAAAAAGAAAAACCTAAAG
>JAAYXC010000442.1 GCA_012516115.1 Bacillota bacterium
CCTCCTTCCCCCCGAATACCTGGTGGATGAGGATCCAGCCACGGTCTGGGGGCTTTTACCCGGGGCCGGAGAGGGTTGGGTCGCGCTTACCTTAAGCGAAGCAGCTTTAGTCTACGGGTTGACGGTCGCCGGTTATCTCGCCCCCGGGGCCGCGCTGCGGGTGGAATACCGGGTAGGTAACCGCTGGCGGCCTTTCCTCTTCGGTTATCTGCGCGCGCTCCCTCCGGACGGGACGATCGATCTTTCCTTCAACCGCGTGGTCACGGAGGCCCTTCGCCTTCGCCTTGCAGGCGGCGGGGCTTCCTCCTCACGCCTGGCCGAAGTCTCGCTGCTTACAACCCCCCAAGGAGAAGTCCTCTCCCGGCTTGAAATGCGACTTCTTAGTAGCTCCCCGAACACCCTGCCGGGTTATCCCGCCCGCTTCCTCGCGGACGGCAACACCCGGACCACCTGGCGGGCATGGGGCTCCGGGATTAGACCCCCCTGGGGGAAGTTCTGGCCTTTCTTTCCCCGGTATGAGGGCCGGGCCGAAGTCCTCTTCGACCTGGGGGAGACGTACCGCCTCTACGGCGCGGCAGTCTACCTCTCGGCCGAGGCCCGGGGGGTCATTATCCTTCAAACCGAAGAAGGGAAAGGCTACCGCGAGCTTGCCCGCCTCACGGCGGATGGTAATGCCGGCTGGCGGAGGTTTGTCCTGGACGGTACCCCCGCCCGCCGCCTCCGGCTGGTGGTCGAAGGCCGGGAGGAGGTCTTGGGCGGGATCGGCGAGCTGGTCCTCTACGGCTACGGCCCTCCCGGAGATGGGTATGAGCCCCTGCCCCCTAAAGATGTGCCCCTCGCCGGCCCGGTCAACCTGGAGTTCACCGTGAAGGATCCCCAGGCGGGTTATTCTCTTGCCTTTGTCTTGGCGGACTCCTTAACGGATCCCCTCGTCGTCGAGCTCAACGGGGAGGGGTTTTCCCTCGCCCCCTCCCTCACCTTAAACGGGCAGACCCTTTACCTCCTCGAAGTACCGAAAGAGGTCTTACTTTCGGGCACCAACTTCCTCCGGCTCAAAGCCTCCCCCGGCCGGGTACTCCTTAACGTGGCTTTAGGCCGGCGGATCGGTCGTGCGCTTCTTTCATCCCCCGGCGGGCTCTTCGACGGGCTCCTCCTTACTCCGGCGACGAACGCCCCCGAGACCGTCATCCCCCTTCAGGGCGAAGTCCTGCTCGAAGAAGTCCTGGTCTTTGCCGAAAGCGGGGAAGGGATCGAGGTTTATGCCGGAGACGAAGGGAACTGGATGCCCTTATCCCGTCAAGGTGGCGGTTTCCCCCTCCGTTTCGCCGGGCCCGTTTCCGGCCGGGCGCTTAAGATCCTCAACCCGTACGGAACGGAACTTTTTGAAGTGGTCTCCCTCGGTGCCCCCACCACCGAAGGACCGCCGGCAGTGAAGATCCTCTCCCCCGAAGACGGCGCCTTCCTCCCCATGGGGGCCATCGGCCGGGAAGAAGTGGTGGGCTTCGTCGACGACCACAAAGCCGAAGTCAAAGTAAACGGCCTTCCGGTGAAACTCGAAGGCCACTTCTTCCGGGTGAGACTTGCCCACCTGCATCCTGTACCCTGGGAGAGCCTCGTCATCGAGGCCGTGGCCCGCGACCGAGAAGGCCGGGAAGGGAAAGACCGCGTCGAGATCTATCTCGGCGAGGCGGACTTAATCGAGCTCGACCGGGCGGAAAAGGTCCTGCGGACCACAGGGGAGACCTACACCGTCAGCGGCCGCGTCCTCCGCAACGGCGTGAAAGTGGCGATCAACGGGACGGAGGTCGCGGTGGCGCACCACGGTTTCCGGGTGGATGTTCCCTTACAAGAAGGTTTCAACCGGATCGTCATCGCCGCCTCCTTCACCCCTCCCTTTGGGAAGAAAGAATTCCGCGAGCTCGTCACGCGGACCGTCATCCGGGAGAAGGATGAGATCGAACTCGTCATCGAGACGCCCGAAGACGGCTCCTACCTCAAGACGGCAAGCGTCGTCGTCACCGGTTGGGTGGAAGGCCCTTCCCCCCTTTTGGTCACCGTGAACGGTCTCCCGGTCAAACTCGCTCCCGACGGCTTTTTCACCTCGGCTCCGGTTCCCCTCGCCGAAGGCGGGAACCGGCTCCTCATCGAGGCCCGGGCCAAAGACGGCCGGACGAAGAAGGTGGAACTCGCGGTCTTCGCCGACCGAAGGGCCCCGGAGATCGTCCTTGAAACTCCTCCCGAAGGGAGTATTCTTGCCACCTCCTCCATCACCCTCACCGGCCGGCTGGAGGAAGCGAACCCCGCCTGCCTTCTCGTTAACGGCCACGCGGTGGAGGTGATAGACGGCGGGTTCTCCTTTACCGTTACGCTTCCCGAAGGAGAGAACCGTATCCTCATCCGGGCCCGGGACCTGGCCGGGAACGATGCTTCGCTGACCCGGACGGTGACGGTGGACCTCACCCCGCCGCTGCCCTTCGCCCTAGAGGGTCCCGCCGGGTACACCAACGACAACCGGCCGGAGATCGCCTTTGCCACCACGGATGCCACAAGCGGCATTGCCGCCTACTACCTCCGCCTTGACGGCGGAGACTGGCAGGGGCCGGTTACAAGCCCTTATCGCTTTGAAGAAGCCCTCGCCGACGGCGAGCATGTGGTGGAGGTCAAGGCCGTCGATCGTGCCGGATGGGAGACGGTCTCTTCCCCGTTATCGTTTATCGTCGATACCGTGCCGCCGGATCCCCCGGCCGTCGTGCGGGCCATCCCCGGGAAAGACTGGATCAAAGTAGTATGGAAACTCGTCGTCGCCCCTCCGCCGGCCGAAGGAGAAGAGCCGCAGCCCGATCCGCCGGACCCGCCCATGCGGGGCTACCTCCTCGAACGGAGGGATGAAGGCGGCGAGGTCGTCCGTTACGAACTGGGCGATGTGAAAGAACATCTCGATCCCGGCCTCCAAGGCGGCGCGGTCTATGCCTACCGCGTGGCCGCCGTGGACCTGGCCGGGAACGTAGGGGCTTTCAGCGACTGGGTGGAGGCCACCGTGGGCGTGGCGGTGGTGGAGTACACCCCCGCTACCGGCGCGGTGGTAGAGTACGGCGGGCTCGTCATGGCCGTTCCGGTGAATACCCTGCCGGAAGATAAAGAGATCGTCGTCACCGAGGTCGAGTGCCCCTCCCTTTTTGCCACGAACCTTGACCCGACGGATGTAACGGCCACGCCGTCCTCCTTACCCACCGGGGCCCAGTACCCCTTGGGGCCCGTCTATTTTATCGCCGTGCGCGACCGGGAGAGCGGGGAAGTGGAGAAGGGGGTCGAACTCCAAGAGACCGTCCTGGCCAAGATCGCTTACCCCGAACCAAGCGGGGATCTCGCCGAGTTCCCCGAAGAGAACCTTTCCGTTTACTGGTTCGACCCGGTCTTCAACCACTGGTTTGAGGTCCCGTCCATCGTAGACAAAGAGAAGAACGAGATCTACTTCTTTACCAACCACTTCTCCCTCTTTAGCGTCCAGCCAACCATCGTCCAGGAAGTCAGCCCGGAAGAATACCGGGACATGGGGATCTCGCCTTTGAAAACCTATGCCACTCATGGCCCGGTCAACGTCTCGCCCATGATGGGCACCATGAGCACCCGGGCCGTGGACCTGGTCCTGCCGGGCCGGGATGGATACGACCTCGTCATCGCCCGGACCTACGACTCCGCCACCGCGCGGGCCGACGCCCTGGGCCTGGAGATAAGCGCCAGAAAGGAGATCCGGCTGGGGATCTTTGCCGCGTCCGAAAAATACGAGGACTTTGAGGCATTATGGAAAGCGGCCACCGGGAGCGATGAGGGTTTTCAATGGGATAATCCTCTTCTTGAAAAGGTAAAACAGATCGTCTGGGCGCTTTACTGGTGCCAGGGGGATGCCGCTTTCTCGCCGGGCCAGGGGTGGCGGCTGGAGTTTCCCTACATCAAGCTCATGCCCTCCGGCGCCTACCTCCGGATGCCGAACGGCAGCATGTACGACCTCCATAACGCCCGGCTGGCCTCCCAGGAAGTAGTCCCTTCCCTAGATTTCGGCTTCCGCGTCCTCACCCTTACCAACGAAGAAGACGAATGTTTCACCATGAAGATAACGCAAATAGGAATAAACCACCTCCTTTCTTTCATCGAAGGTATTCAGAACGATCTCGAACTCCAGGAAGCCCTCTCCGTCATCCCATCCTGGGTGCCCGTGGATTACGAACTCATCCTCAAAGACGGCACCCGATGGCACTTCGATATGTTCGGCCGGCCGACGCGGATGGAGGACCCCTGTGGACGGGTCGTCCTCCGTTTTGCCTACGACGGGATTAAGCTCGAGGGCATCACCGATTCCGTGGGCCGGCGGATCCGTTTCGCCTACGATAAGAACCTTCTCCTTTTCCCGCGGGTCGAACGGATCTGGCTTGAGGGTGACGGGGAGTTTAACCGGGAGATCGATTACGACGTGGATTACCGGGCCCTTCTCACCGCGGTGACCGATCCCGGCGGAAGACGGACGGAATACGAATACGAAAGTAAAGTCCTTTTGGGGGCCGAGGCCTCGGTGAAATTGAACGTCCTCTCCATCATCGCCGCCATCGTAAGCCCCACGAGCCCTGCCTGCGATGTCCTGGAGGTCCTCTTCGGCCCTTCCGTTACCCTCTCCGGCCGGGTGAACCTGGAGTTCGCCTTCCCCATGCGGGAGATCCGCACTCAGGCCGGCGGGAAGACGACCATTGCCTACGAAGACAGACTCGCCAGTCGGGTGAAGACCAAGGTGAAATGGGTCTTGTTCGTCCCGGTCTCGGTCACCATCTCCGGGAGCATCGAGACGCGGTTGCTTACGAGCCGCGTAGCCGGCTATCTGAACCGGACCGATGCCGTTCCCGTCTCCGTCCAGAACCACGCCTACCAAATGAAACCCTTTGACATCGGCGAGTTCCTGGTGGATAAAGCCACGGTGACCGACGGAGAGAAAAGGGTGGAATACCACTTCCTCTCCAAGCGGAAGAAGCGTTATCGTTGGGAGGATACCCGCCTTCCCATTCCTTCTGATTCCGAGCTCCAAACCGACATCCCCTACCTCACCCTGGTCTTCTGGGGCTATGAAGACGTAAGCCTGAACGACTACATCCTCACCTACGACCAGGCCACCGGCGACCTGCTCGAGGCCAAATACTTCTCTTACGACGACGAACAGGAGACAAGCGGGGACCTCGGTTATCTCATCGAGGATCAAGATAACGAAGCAAGCCTCCTCCTTGTGGCGGAGAAGACCGTGCGGGGGAGCGCGCCGAACGGGATCAACGAACGCCTGGTCCTTTACGCCCACGACGACTACGGCAACGTCACCTACATGAAAGACACGGGCGGGATCTACAAGCAGGACGGCGTCGAGTATATCCACGACGACCGGGAAGTCTGGACGAAGTATATCAATTCCACGCCGAAACCGGGCATGGCGCCTCCTCCCCCGGTGCTCGTTACCCCGCCTTTCCCGACGCCGGAGCTTCCCTCCACCTACCGGGGGCTCATCGAGTGGCAGGTGGAGAAGGTCTACACCCCCCTCGGCCCCGACGGCCGGCCGGGGTACCGGCTTCTTCAGACCTTCTACGACTACAATTCCTACGGACAGCCGACCCAGAAGGCCGTTTGGGACGGCGAGCGCTGGCGGATCACCCGCTATGCTTACGATCCCGAGACCCATTACTTGGTTGAGACCGTGGAACCAAACGGCCAGGTGACGCAGTTTACCTACGATGAGTGGGGCTTCCCGGCTTCCGTTATCAAGAAAGACGTCCGCGACGCGGACGGAAACCTCTTCGACATCATCACCCGGACGGGTTACGATCGGATGACGGGCTGGAAGGTCTGGGAGAAGGACGGCCGGGGGTACGTCACCGAGTACCGCTACGATGCCCTGGGCCGGGTGGTGGCGACGGTCCTGCCGGACGATGACGACGATCCGGCCTGGGACCCGGCAAGCGGGCCTTCGCCCCTGCGGGCGAATAACCCCGCGCAGAGGGTGGTCTTCGACGATCTCGTCCTCAAGACGACGGTGATCGATCCCTTGGGGAACAAGGTCACCTACGATTACGATACCCGGGGGTATCTGGTGGAGATCGTGAAGTCCACCAAGGCCGAAGAGCGTTATGCCGTCACCAAGCTTGTCTACGACGCCTACGGCCGGATCGTGGAGATCGTGGACCCCAACGGGAACGCGCCGGGGGTGGATGCGCCCTGGCGGTATACCACCCGGTACGAATACGATCCCACCGGCGAACTTCTGGCGGTGGTTTATCCGGATACCACTCCGGATTGGGCGGACAACCCGCGCCGGACTTACACCCGGGAAAGGAAGGTGGGGAAGACCGTCATTCGGGATGAAGAAGGCCGGGTCACGGAGGAATACGCGGATATGCTTGGCCGCGTCCTCCGGCGGCGGATGGCGGCGGGCGCGGAGGCCGTCGAGACCCTCTCGGTTTACGACGGCGCAGGGCAGGAGGTCATGCGCACCGATCCGCGGGGTTATACCACGAAGATGTACTACAAGGCCTGCGGAGAGCTCGTAAGGCTCGAGCTCCCGGAGGATGAATTCTTCGAGGACGGCGCCACGGTCCGCCTCGTGCCGGTGGTGACCTACGAATACGACCTCGCCGGGAACAGGATCTTAGAGAGGAAAGAGCTCTCCGGTGGGAGGGCGACCGTCACACGCACCAATTACGACGGCCTCGGCCGGGCCATCGTGGTGGCGGTGGAGTATACCCGGGACGGCTGGCCCGTCAGTGCCGTGACCAAGACTTACTACGATGCCAACGGGAACAAAGTGAAAGTGGTCGATGCCAACAACACCGGCAGACCGCAAGAAGAGCAAAGGTATTTCCTCTACGTTTACGACGCCCGTAACCGGTTGATCCGGGAGATAAGCCCGGCGGGCCGGACGGTCTCCTACACCTACGACGCCGTCGGCAACCGGACCTCCCTCACCGACGGCCGGGGGAACGCCACCCCCACCCCCGGGGACTATACCATGTACTACCGTTACGACGACCTCTACCGGCTCGTCTGTGCCGTCTTACCGGATGCGACGCCGGAGGATCTCACCGATAACCCGGTGGTCCTCTTCACTTACGACCGGCGGGGGACGAACCTGAGTAAAGAGATGCGGCCGGATGAGACGACCCCCGGCCAGGTCGTCACCTATACCTACCACCCCCGCTACCTCGTGGCGGCGGAGACGACGAGCGGCGGAGAGACGGCTCTTACTACCCGTTACGAATACGACAAGAGCGGGAAAATCCTTTTAACGATAGGGCCGCGGGGAGAGCGGACCGAGTTCCGCTACGACGGCTTCGGCCGGAAGGTGATGACCCTCCGGCCGGACGGGACGGTGGACACCTATGCCTATGATGCGGCCGGGAACCTCACCGAGCGGATCGATGCCCGCGGCAACCGGACGGACTATCTTTACAACAGCCAGGACAAGCTTATCCGGGTCACCGATGCCAAGGGTGCCGTCACCGCCTATGGCTACGACCGGGCCGGGAACCTCACCCGCTTCTTGCGGCCGGGGGGCCGGGAGACGCGCCACACCTACGACGAGCGGGGGTTGCTCCTTTCCACCACCAGGCGGGAAGGGGAAGAGATCCGGACGGTCTACACCTACGATGCTTTGGGGAACCAGGCTACCAGACTCGACCCCAACGGCGTACTCACCCGTTACCTCTACGATCCGGATAACCTCCTCCTCGCCACGGAGTTCTACCGGGAAGGAGTGCTCCAGGGCCGCTTTACCTATGAATACGATGCCGCCGGCGAGCGGGTGCGGGCGGTTGACCCGAACTGCGTCACCTCCTGGACCTATGACCCCATGGGGAGGGTAACGAGCGAGACCAGGAGCTTCAACGGCCATACCTATACCACTTCCTTCCGCTACGACGGGGTAGGGAACCTCACCGGGATCCGCTATCCGGGTAGTGAGGCCTGGGTGGAGTACCGTTACGACCCCATGAACCGCCTGCGCGAAGTGGCGGTTCCGGGCAGCGACCCTGCCGCCTTCCATTACGACGACACCCAGGGCGGCATCCTCTCCCGGCTGGATCTTCCCAACGGCGTCCGGACCGACTACGCCTTGGACCTCATGGGGAGGCTGCAGGGCCTCCACGCCCTCCTCGGCGGGGAAGCCGTGTTGGGCCTCGATTACACCTTCGACGCCAACGGCAACATCACCCGGATCATGCGGAACGAGAAGGAGGAGTATTACGGCTACGACGCCCTGGACCAACTCGTTTTGGAGCGCCGCAGTCTTCTGGCCCTGCCGACGCCGGAGAGGGCCAACCCGGAGAAGACCACTATCTCGCCGGGCGAGAGCATTACCGTCACCCTCAACTGGCGGGTGGATCTCCCGGTGACCGAACCCTACCGGGTCATTGTGCGCCTGGTGGGCACCGGTTCCTCTTGCGGGCGGATCCTGGCCGAGACGAGCGATCTTCCGCCGCTTGGGACTTGGTACGGCCGAGTAAGTTATCCGGTGACTCTCACCATACCCCAGGAGACCGATTATTCCGGCCCGGCGGTGCTGACCGTGGCCCTCACCGATCCGGAGGATCCCAACATCGTCTATTCCCTCAAGGGCACCCGGGAATTCGGCAGCGGCCATTACGTGGTGGCCGAGGGGATCGCGGTGGAAGGTGGCTCCTCGGGCCAAAGTCCCGCCGATCTCCTCGGCGGGGGCCTTGCCGGCGGCACCTACCGGGGGAAAGGGCCGCTCACCACCCCGGAACTGCTTTACCGGGACAACACCTACAAAAGCATCAACGTGGTAAACCGGGTGGTCTCCCTTGGCAAGAAGAGCTTCCTCCTCGCCGGTCCAGGGCCACGGAAGTTGCGGTTCCATGTCGATGTCAAAGGCGACCACCACAACTGCTTACTGTTCTGGGATTATTACAGTACTGGTCATCTTTACGTCTACCTCGACGGGCGGCTGATTCGGGAGTGCTTGGGGCCAAAGAGTGTCGATACCTATGCCGATTACACGTTTGAAGAGGATGTGAGTGATCTTCCCGAGGGTATTCACACCGTGGAGTTCAAGCTCGCGATGACCGGGGACCAAGACGACCTTTATGGGAATAACCTTACCGCCTCGAGCACCATTCGCGAGGTCTACCTGATAGAAGGGGAGACGCCGCCGTTTAGTTGGACGCGCCGGGAAGTCCGGACGGCGAAACCCATCAAGGAGATCATTCTCCAGACCAACGCCCACACCCTTGGCTCACAGGTCTTCCTTTCCACCGACGGCGGGGCGAGCTGGCGGTCTATCAGTTCCTCCGAGCTCGACCGTCCTCTGCCCGTAGAGGGCAATCCCCACCGGGTGATGCTCCGCATCGATAACATCCCGCGTTTTCCGGCCGGGGAGTACATTTACCATCTCCAGGCCGTCCCGGCGGAGGAGCCGCCTCCTTTACCCGCGGGTTCCAACGTGGTCACCTTCACCTACGAGTACGATGCCTGTGGGAACAGGGTGCTCACGACGGCGAACGGCATTCCGGAGACCTACGAGTACTATCCGCAGTCAGACCGTCTCTACCGGAAAGGCGATACCATTTTCCGCTATGACCCCAATGGGAATCTCATCCTGAAAGAGACCCCTGAGGCCGTCTGGCGGTATGAATACGATTATGCCAACCGGCTTATTGCCGTTTACCGGGCGAACCGCGAGGGAGGGGAACTGGGGCCGGAGGTAGAAGTCAAGAAATATACCTATGATTTCTCCGGGCTGCGGCTCTCGGCCACCTCAAGCGGTATTACCACCGAATACCTGTACCTTGGCAACGATATCATCTGGGAGAACCGGGAAGGGGAGGTCAAAAACTACGTCTGGGCCTTAGGGAAACATCTTGCCCGGGTGGATGGAACGATCGGCGATCCTGCCGCGCAGG
>JAAYXC010000443.1 GCA_012516115.1 Bacillota bacterium
GGCAAAAATCTTATGGCGCGGTTGGCCATGGGTATATAGCTTTGGAAGGTGATGTGGCCGTGGCGAACGAGCTCTGGGCGGGGAAGGCCTCGGACAAGCACTACCAAAAGTTCCGCGACCTTTTGGCGGAACTCTTCCAGCTCGACCAGGCCGAACTCGACTTCGGCATCTACCGGATCATGGCCGCCAGGCGGGACGAGATCTTGCGCTTCCTCGATTGCGACCTCCGGCCCCGGGTGGAGGAGGCCTTTGCCGCCTATAAGGCCGCGGACAAAAAAGAACTGGAAAAAGATCTGGCGGTAGCGATCGAACGAACAGGCAAGGCACCTGGGCATCGATCCCGACTCCGCCCCGCGCGTCCGGGAGCTCCGGGCCAGGGTGGCGGAGGCCGTGTACCTGGATGCCCTCGAGGCCGAGGTCTACAACCACCTCGTCACCTTCTTTAGCCGCTACTACCGGGAAGGCGACTTCATCAGCCAGCGCCGGTATAAGGACGGCGTCTACGCCATCCCCTACAACGGCGAGGAGGTCAAGCTCTACTGGGCAAACCACGACCAGTACTATATCAAGACGGCCGAATACTTGACCCATTATGCTTTCCGCTTGCCGAGCGGCCGGCGCGTGCGGTTCGAGCTGGTGGCCGCCGCGCCCACGGTGGACAACAATAAACCGGCGCCGGGCGAGGAGCGCCGTTTCATCCTCCACGAACCCGACCCCGTGGTCCTGGACGGGGAGGAACTGGTCATCCGCTTCGAGTACCGTCCCGATCATGCCCGGCGCAAGCAGGCCGAGCTCAACGAGGCGGCGCGGGAACGCCTCCTCGGCCTCGGGGGGCCCGCGGAACTCCTGCCGTGGCTCGCGGAACTTGCCGCCAAGGCGCCCACGGAGAAGAATCCGGAGCGGACCCTGCTCGAGAAGCACCTCGCCAACTGGACGGCGCGCAATACCTTCGATTACTTCATCCACAAGGACCTCGGGGGCTTCCTCCGCCGCGAGCTGGACTTCTACATCAAGCACGAGGTCCTCCACCTGGAAGACCTGGAGGAGGCGCCCCCGGAGCGTATCCGCCTGCAGGCGACCAAGGTCAAGGTCCTGCGCGCCATCGCGGAGAAGATTATCGACTTCCTCGCCCAGCTGGAGGAATTTCAGAAGAAGTTGTGGCTGAAGAAGAAGTTCGTCATCGAGACGAGCTGGTGCGTGAGCATCGGGACGATCCTGAAGATTGAAGACGAAGCCGTTCGCGAAGCGCTCCTCGCCGAGATCGCCGCGAACGACGCCCAGCGGGAGGAGTGGGTGCGGCGCTGTGCCATCGACCGGCTTCCTTCTCCTTTGGGGAATGGGGTAGGGGGACAGCGCGGTCTCTTTGAAGACCAGATTCCGGGCTACTCGGTGCCTCTTAAGCCTGCTTTCTTGAAAAACCACCCGACGTTGATGGTGGACACGAAGCATTTCGATCCCGGCTTTACCCTCCGGCTTTTGGCCGCCATCAGTGACTTAGAAGAACAGACCGATGGGCTTCTTGTTCATAGTGAAAACTTTCAGGCGCTTTTACTCATGCAGGAACGGTATAGGGAACGAGTGAAATGTATTCATATTGATCCCCCATACAATACCCAGACTAGTGGATTTCTTTATAAAAACGACTATCAACATTCAAGCTGGCTTGCAATGATGGAAAATCGAATTGCTGCTGGTATTTCACTATTAAATCCAGAAGGATCATATCTTTGCCATATTGATGAAAACGAATATGAACGTCTTCATTTGTTATTTGAAAGTTTTCCAGTCCCTAATGCTGGAACAGTCGCGTGGGATAAAAGAAATCCAATGAATGCAGGCAGAGGGGTAGCAACCCAGCACGAATATATTATTTGGCGATCTTACTGTAACACACCTTTATATCTTCGTAACGAAAATGTAATTGCAATGCTTAAAGCAGCTTCAGATATTATAGCAAAACACGGTGGCGTCACCGAAGAGGCGCGAAAAGAATATGCTAATTGGGTAGATAACAACCCTAACCTTACAGGAGGAGAAAAGGCATACCGATATTTAGATGAACAAGGCCGTATTTACCAGAGCGTAAGCTTAAGAGCACCAGAACCGCGAACAGATCCAAAATTTCATATTCCACTAATTCATCCAGTTACTAAAAAACCATGCCCTGTGCCACCAAATGGGTTCTCTCGTACTCCGGAAACGTTGCAAGCGATGATTGCTAGAGGCGAAATCATCTTTGGCGAAGATGAAACTACTCAACCGCGCCAAAAAGTTATTTTAAGGGAAGGAACAAGAAGACAAGTTACCTCTATTATTCAAGATGCTCGTAAAGGTAAAGCCGACGTAGAGCCAATGGGATTAGATTTTCCGTATTGTCATCCTGTATCTCTTTATGAAGAGTTAGTAGCAGTTGTTACAGATGCTTTTGATGATATTGTTCTCGACTACTTTGCAGGCTCAGGAACAACCGCTCACGCCGTCATCAATCTCAACCGCGAGGACGGCGGACGCCGCAAGTTTATCCTCGTGGAAATGGCCGATTACTTTGATACGGTGCTCTTGCCCCGGATTAAGAAGGTCGTCTTCACGCCGGAATGGCAAGACGGCAAGCCGGAACGGTTGGCCAGCAAGGAGGAGGCCGAGCGGAGTCCGCGTGTCATCAAGGTAATCCGGTTGGAGTCCTACGAAGATACCCTCAACAACCTCGAACTCCGGCGCACCCCGGAGCAGACCGGGCTCTTGGGCCTTGACACGTGGGACCCGGAGAGGCGGGCCGTGCGGGAGGATTACCTGTTGAGGTACATGTTGGATGTGGAGAGCAGGGGCTCCCTCCTCAACGTGGAGGCCTTCGAGGACCCCCTCGCGTACCGGCTCAAGATCGTGTGCGACGGCGACACGCGTTACGTTACGGTGGACCTGGTGGAGACCTTCAACTGGCTTTTGGGGCTGCGCGTGCGGACGATGCGAGAGATCGACGGCGTGCGCGTGGTGACGGGCGAGGACCCGGAGGGGAAGAGGGTGCTCGTCCTGTGGCGCAACGTGAAGGAGATGGACAACGACAAGCTCGACGCCTGGTTTCGAAAACAGGGCTACAACGCGGCAACCCAGGACTTCGACCTCGTCTACGTAAACGGGGACAACAACCTGCAAAACCTGCGGCGGCCGGACCAGAGCTGGGAGGTCCGCCTTATCGAGGCGGCGTTCCACCGGCTCATGTTCGACGTGGAGGACGTATAAGAATGGCCGCGTCCCTAAGAAACGCCGATCAGCGGACGAAGAAGGCCTCCCTTCCGCTGGAGCAGAGGCTCGTGCTCCAAGGCTATCTTTTGGGGCTTTTCGGCGCCGGTTCCTTTGCCGAGCTGGCCGCGCCGCTCAAGGCGAACCCCAACTTCGAGGAACTGGACGCGGAGAACCATACCGGTTTTTACCGGGTGCTCGCCGCGGGCCTCTCGGGCGATGCGCCTTTGGACCGGGAGTCGCTGCGCGCCTACGACGAAAACATCGTGGCCCATACTCGTTTTATCTCCCGCCGGCGCGGCCGGACCATTCGGTGGAAATATTTTCAATATCTGGCCCTGCTTTTTACCGAGATCTACCTCGACCGTTACTTCCGCGACCCCGAAGGCCTGCGGCGGGAATTGAACAAGCAGGTGGAGGCGTTCAATGCGGGGAAACCTCCCGCGGACCGCCTGCCGCCTTATGCCCCGGAAGACCTGCGGAAAGTCTGCTTTTGGATGGCCACGGGATCGGGCAAGACGCTCATCATGCACGTGAACATCCTGCAGTACCTCCACTACCTGCGCCTATTCGGCCGGGAGAAAGAATTGAACCGCGTCTTATTGCTTACGCCCAACCCGGGCCTCTCCCAGCAACACTTGGAGGAGCTGCACGCCTCGGGCTTCTCGCGGGCCGAGATCTTCCGGCAAGACGCGCCTCCCGCCGGCCTCTCGTTGGCCTGGGAGACGCCCTTGGTGGAGATCCTACACATCCAGCGCTTACGCGAGCAAGCGGGCGAGACCACGGTGGCCGTGGAGTCGTTCGAAGGGAACAACCTCGTCCTGGTGGACGAGGGCCACCTGGGCGCTACGGGCGAGGACTGGATGGAGAAGCGGGACAAGCTCTGCGCCGAGGGCTTTAGCTTTGAGTACAGCGCCACCTTCGGCCAGGCCATGGCCAGCTCGGCGGCCCGGAACAAGGGCCTGGATAAAAAATATGCCAAGGCCATCCTCTTCGATTATTCTTACCGGTTTTTCTACGAGGACGGGTACGGGAAGGACTACCGCATCCTGAACCTGACCGACGACCGGGACGAAGAAACGCGGGATCTGTACCTTACCGCCTGCCTGCTCGCCTTCTACCAGCAACTCCGCCTCTACGAGGACCAAAAAGAGGCCCTAAGGCCGTTCAACATCGAGAAGCCCTTGTGCGTTTTTGTTGGTAGCAGCGTCCAGGCCGTGCGGACGGAGAACAGGCGGCAGGTCTCGGACGTGGTGGACGTGCTCCTCTTTTTCGCCGGGTTTCTCGCCCATCGGGAGAAAGCCGTGGCCCGGATCGCGCGCCTGCTCGGCGGCCGGCCCGGCCTGCTCGATACGGGGGGAGCCGAGATCTTCGCCCACGCCTTCCCCTATCTTATCGGCCGGCGCCGGGAGCCGGAGGAAGTATACCGGGACGCGCTTGAGGCGGTGTTTAACGCGAAAAGCCGTGGGAAACTCCGTGTGGAGCACCTCAAGGGGAGCGAGGGCGAGCTCCTCCTGCGGGTTGGCGACTACGAGGCTTTCGGCCTCATCAACGTGGGTGACGCCTCCGCGCTGCGGAAGCTCTGCGAGGAACACGACGAACTCGTGGTCACGGAAGAGGCCTTCAAGGAGTCCTATTTCGAAAAGATCAACGAACCCGGTTCCTCGATCAACCTCCTCATCGGTTCGAAGAAGTTTACCGAAGGCTGGAACAGTTGGCGGGTCAGCACCATGGGGCTCATGAACATCGGCCGGACCGAAGGATCCCAGATCATCCAGCTCTTCGGCCGCGGCGTGCGCCTGAAAGGCCACGGGTGGGGGTTGAAGCGAAGCAAGATGGTCCCGGGGCTCAAGGCCCCCGAGGATCTGGCCCTTTTGGAGACGCTTAACGTCTTCGGCGTCCGGGCCGACTACATGCAACAGTTCAAGGAATACCTTGAGGCCGAGGGCGTGCCGGTGGAAGGCCAAGTCGAGATCGTGCTCCCCGTCATTAAAAACCTCGGTTCCGCCAAGTTAAAGGTCTTGCGCCTCAAGGAGGATCTGGACTACCGGCGCGACGCGCCCAAGCCCACCCTGGGTCTTCCCACCGAGGCCATAAAACGCCACCCCGTTATCCTGAACTGGTACCCAAGACTCCAGGCCCGGCAAAGCTTGGATATGACCACGGCCGGGGAGGCCGGACGGGAAGAGGTTAAGCTGCGGCCCGAGCACCTTGTCTTTTTAGACTGGGACGCCATCTATATGGAGTTGCAGGAATACAAAAACGAGCGCGGCTGGTACAACCTGAACCTGCCGCGACAGCTCCTGCCACGGTTGTTCGCGGAACACGATTGGTACCGGTTATATGCGCCGGGCCATGAGCTCCAATTCCGTTCCTTTGTTCAGACAAAGCGGTGGCAAGAGCTCGTGACGGCGCTCCTCAAGCGGTATATGGAACGTTGGTATACCCTGGAGAAGGATGCGTGGGAACGGAAGCACGGCCTGGAACTGGTCGAGCTATCACCCGCGGATCCGGAATTCCCCGGTGAGTACCACGTCTTCATCGAGGCCTCCAAGAAAGACATCATCGAGAAATTGACCGAACTCAAAGCCTTAATCGAGAAAGGGGAGTTAAGGGACTTCGAATACGGGCGTTTCCATGCCGTTTGCTTCGACCGCCACCTCTACCATCCGGTCCTTTATGCCGACGAGGCCGCGATCAAGGTAACGCCCGTGGCCTTAAACCAGGGCGAGCGCGAATTCGTGCTGGACCTCAGGCGTTACTACGAAACACATAAAGACTTCTTCCGGGACCGCGAGTTATACCTCCTCCGGAACCAGGCCAAGCGGGGCATCGGCTTCTTCGAGGCGGGGAATTATTACCCGGACTTCGTCCTGTGGCTTCTTGCCGATGGCCGCCAGCACGTGGCCTTCCTCGATCCGAAAGGGCTTACCCACCTGCAGGGGGAAGACGACCCCAAGATCCGGTTCCACCGGACGATTAAGGAGCTGGAGGCGGAGTTCGGCGCGCCCAATCTCACGTTGGACGCCTTTATCCTCAGCGTGACGCCGTTCAAAGACGTGAAATGGTGGCGCGGCGGCTTGAGCAAGGAAGAGTTCGCGGCGCGGCATGTGTTCTTCCAGCCGGATGACAAGGAGAGGTATATCGAGGCGATCTTGACCACCATGCTTAAAAGCCGGCCGGTTTTTTCGGGTTAAATGAACGAGCCCAATTATTGGTTCATGAGGTCAATACATTCTTAGATAGACTAAAAAGTCAATTATAGGTTAATCCGCAGAAGATGCGGCTAGGCCCAGAGGTAAGCATGCTATGCTTGAATTGACAGGTGGTTTACCTTTTTCAAGGGGGCAACAAGTAAATGCAGGCAAACGATAATGCTGCTTGGCAGGAAGCGGTCCAGGAATTTGTCCAACTACTTAAAAAGCGTGCGGCACTGCCCTCCAGGAAGTAAAATTATTTGGCGCGCGCGCACGTGGTGACGCACGTGCAGATTCCGATAGCATCTCCATTCTCCCGGCGTGCCTTCGTTCTCCCTGCC
>JAAYXC010000444.1 GCA_012516115.1 Bacillota bacterium
ATTCGCCGGTTGCAGCGGGCCAAGGGGGCCATCGCGGCCGGGGTGCGGCTCCTCTGCCGGGCGGCAGGGGGGAGGCCGGCCGATCTGCAAGAGGTCTTGTTGGCGGGGGCCTTCGGTCTGCACCTCCGTCCGGAGAGCGCGGTCCGCATCGGGCTCCTCCCGGGCATTCCGGCCGCGCGGGTGCGGGCGGTGGGCAACGTGGCCGCCGAAGGGGCGCGGCTGCTCCTTCTCCATACCCCCCTGCGGCAGGAGGCCGAGTCCCTGGGGGGGAGGGTGGAGGTCTTGGAACTGGCGGCCGAACCGGACTTCCAGACGGTCTTTGCCGAGGTGATGATGTTTTCAGTGATATGTTGAGAGTTTGTCTATTGAGAAAATTTATTTATATTTTTTAAGAGGTAAGGATATGCTATAATATGGAATGTCACTTAACGCGAGGAGGCCTTTTTATTAATGGTGGATGATAAGGATGCCAAGACTAAGGGTATCGTAACTTGTATTGAGGCGCTTAGGTATAGATGTTTACGATACATAAACCAGCCCCTTACCTCTTTTCAAGTTCTTATCGGTCCGAACGCTAGCGGAAAATCGACTTTTCTCGATGTTTTGGCCTTCCTTGGTGATCTTTTGCGGGGTGACATCGAAAGCGCGGTGCGGGGAGAACCACGGTTGGGTATTCCATTACGTGCTTCCGATGCACGGCATCTCGTCTGGATGAGGGAGAAAGCCCGTTTTGAACTGGCGGTGGAATTCGCCATTCCTGATGACCGCCGGATGGGGCTCAAGATTCAGAATGCCGAGATCTGTCGTTATGAGGTGGCCATCGAAACCGACGAAACGCTGCGACTAATCTCAGAGAATTTGTGGTTGATGCCTGCTGTGGAAGATCGACCTTTGATGAAGAATCTCTTCCCCGATCCTCTTCCTCCTCCGGATAGTATCGTTTTGGCTCCGCGCAAACGAATTCCGAAGGGAAGTGTAAAGATAGTTTCGCGGGGTGAGAAACCGGAGCAGGTGACCTTTCGCTCCGAGAGAACGAAATGGAACAACCCCTTTCGTCTTCCCGCAAATAAAGCGGCTTTAAGTAATCTCCCGGAAGATGAAGAACGTTTTCCCGTGAGTACCTGGGTGCGTCGGATACTCCTTGAGGGGATCCACCGCATCGCATTGGTGAGCGAAGCCCTTCGTCGGCCGAGTCCACCCGGTCGACCGCATGGCTACCTCCCTGACGGTTCGAACCTTCCGTGGGTCGTCTACGCGCTGGAAAAAGAACGCCCCGACCGGTTAAAAGAATGGGTTCAACATGTTCGAGAAGCATTACCGGATCTCGAAAGCATTACCACGAGAGAGAGAGAAGAAGACCGCCATCGCTACTTGGTTTTACGGTATAACAATGGTCTGGAAGCCCCGTCTTGGTCGGTCTCCGACGGTACGCTTCGCCTTTTGGCTTTAACCCTTTTGGCCTATCTTCCCGGCCTTTCCGGGATTTATCTTATCGAGGAACCTGAAAACGGGATTCATCCTAAAGCGATGGAAACAGTTTTTCAGTCACTTTCGTCGGTCTACGGTGCACAAGTGTTGATGGCCACTCATTCGCCTGTGGTATTAGGTCTGGCCAAAACCGAGCAACTACTTTGTTTTGCCCGGGATACCCAGGGGGCGACCGATATCGTTCGCGGGAGTGAACATCCCGTTTTAAAAGAATGGAAGGGAAAAATCGATCTGGGGACGCTGTTTGCCAGTGGGGTGCTTGGATGAGAGATCTCATATGCCTGGTCGCGGATAAAAATATGGAGGCCGCGATCGGGGGCCTTCTCGAACGGCCGCAAGCCCTTGGCATTCGTCCGATTACCTATGATCTGGTCGTACATCCCAGACATGATCCCGGATGCTTCCATGAAGGATGGGAATTGCTATCCATTTATCGTCGGACGCATTACCACGGCCTTATGGTTCTTGATCTCGCATGGACAGGCGCCCCCGTCAATACCGCTTTAGAAATGGAAACAATGTTGACAAAACAGAGTGAGAAGGAAGGATTAAACGGTTGGGCTACGGCGGTGGTCATTGATCCGGAATTGGAGGTATGGGTATTCAATAATTCGCCCCA
>JAAYXC010000445.1 GCA_012516115.1 Bacillota bacterium
AGGCGCAGTTCATCCAGAAATACCAGGCCGCCCTTCTTTCGGGGGTCGATGTTCCCGACATGATCGAGATCGGGAACTGGGAGTACGGAAGCACTTTCTTCAAGATCAAAAAAGAATCGGAGATTCCTCTCGTCAATATTACGGATTACCTTAAGAAAAGCAAGTACTGGAAAGATTTGGTTTATGGCCGTCTGGGGCCATTGACCTGGAAAGGGAAGATCTATGCCATCCCCCACGATATCCATCCCTCCGTCCTTCTCTACTATGAGCCGGCTTGGAAAGCCGCGGGGGTCGACCTGAGCAAGGTCGTCACCTGGGATGAGTTCATCGAGGCCGGAAAGAAAGTCACCAAAGATACCGCCGGCGACGGGAAGACGGATGTTTACGCCATCGTCGGCCCCCGGTCCAACTGGAACATCTTCGAGTTCATGCTCCAAGAGAAAGGTATTTGGTATGCGGATGAGAACGACACACGCATCATGTTCACCCATCCGGACTTCGTCGAGGTCATCCTCCAATTCAAACGGCTCTGGGATTCCGGGATCATTGCGACTTGGGACTGGGGCCAGAACATAGCCCTCTTCAAAGCGCAGAAAATCTTGTCTGTGGCTGCGCCGGATTGGTATGTGGGGCAGGTGCGCAGCGCCTTGCCGGATATGAAAGGTTGGCGGGCCCTGCCCTTGCCGACCTTCCCTGGAAGCAAGATCAGGACCGGTGTCTGGGGCGGAAGCGCCATGGGGATCAGTAAAACCACCCCCAATCCGAAACTCGCCTTCGACGTGGTCACTTACCTTTATTGGGATCCGGAGGTCATGCCCAAACACTGGGAGCTCACCGGCATCCTACCGCCGTTGAAGAGCCTCTGGTCCATGCCGATCTTCCATGAACCCGATCCGTGGCTCGGCGGCCAGAAATGGGGCGAACTCTTAATGGAACTGGCCCCCGATGTCCCGGCCATCTTCAACAACAACCATACCGGCGGCGCCAGCGGCCATATGTACAATGAATTCATCCCCAAACTTCTCCGTGGTGAGTGGAAGACCGTGGACGCCATCAAGAAGGCCTTGGAAGCCGCGGAGAAGGACGCCTACCGTAAGATGGAGTTGGAAGGTCTACGTTAGAACTTAAACGATTAGAAGGCGGAGGGGGGAACCCGCGGGCTTTTGACCGCAGGATCCTTCCCCCTCCGGTCATGCGAGAGAGGAAGTGATTTTTACTCTCCAACAGGTATCGATAGAGAATTCATTCCGAAGTTCCTTAAGACCGTAGATGCCATCAAGCTCTTACCGATGCAGAAAAAAGAATGTCATTCGGAAGATACGACGTGGAAGGATTACGGTAAGACCGAAGTTTCGGGGGAGGAGAAGAGGGGTCTTCTCCCCCGAAAACCCATACTAAGGGGGTAAATCGACCAATGTCTACGCCCTATCGGCGGACATGGCAATGGTGGAGAGTCCGGGCCAAGATATTCCCATACGTCGGCATTTCCGCTTTTTACCTTCGCTTTTTGATCTTCACTTTATATCCTTTCTATTATTCGATCGTCTTTTCCACCCGGCAGATGACGTCTTTTACCCAATCCGAATTCGTGGGTTTGCGGAATTTCTGGTTGCTCTTCGCCCGGGATACCTTCTTCCTGGATGCGTTGATCCGCGCCCTCGTATACGCCCTTGCCTCTGCCATAACCCATATACCTGTGGCTTTCGTTTTGGCCTATATCTTTAACGAGAAAATAATCCGGGGCCGCAACATCCTGCGGATTTGTTATCTTCTCCCCCTTATCGTCTCCGGTTCGGTCATCGCCACCCTGGCCAGCATGGCCTTCAACCAACAGGTTGGACTGGTGAACCAGATTTTAGGGGCCCTTCGTCTTCCCAACGACATCGTCTGGCTCGACAATGCCCGTTATACCATGCTCCTTCTCGTGCTTCTGGCCTTCTGGCGGTATACCGGTTATCATATGATCGTTTATCTCGCCGGCCTGCAGGCCATGGATCCGGCCCTTTACGAAGCAGCCCGGATCGACGGGGCTTCGGAGACACAGGTTCTTTTGTTCATCACCGTGCCTAATATGCGTCCGGCCATGGCCTTTAGTCTCATTACCTCTTTAATCGGCTCTTTCCAGCTCTTCGATCTACCCCAGATCATCTGGCCTGGCGGAGGGCCGGAACATTCGGCATTCTTCCCGTTGAACTATATCTACTACTTCGGTCTGCGTGAGTTCCGACTGGGAGAAGCCTGTGCCGCCGGGTGGATTCTCTTCCTGGTGACGGTCTTCCTCTCGGTGGGCTGGTACAAACTACTGCGCATCGGTCGCGAGGATTAAGGGGGCATGGATAATGGCCACCATCACCGAAGGAGTCAACCGGTGGAGTTTTTCCTCCCTGCTTTTGTACTTGCTGGTCGTGTTAATGGCCATCCCCATGGTCTATCCGTTCGTTTATACCATCAGTACATCTTTTTTGCCGGTGAGCGAGATGTTCAAGTTCCCACCCCAGATCATACCCCATCGGCCGACGATAGAGCATTACATCAAACTCATCAAAGAGCAGAACATACTGCTTTATACGTTTAACACCATTTTCTGGGTGGTAACGAGCCTTGTTCTTACGACCTTCTTCAATTCGTTGGCCGGGTTTGTCTTCGCCAAGTATGAATTTCGTTACAAGAAGGAACTCTTCGCCTTCCTCCTCGGCACGATGATGGTCCCGACCACGGCCATGCTCGTCCCTTCTTACCTGGTGTTGTTGAAACTCCGGATGGTCAACAACTACTGGGGGCTTATCATCCCGGGGATTACGAGCGCCTTTAATATCTTCATGATGCGCCAGTATATGCTGAGCATCCCCACGGAACTGATGGATGCGGCCCGGACCGATGGGTGTTCCGAGTTCGGCCTCTACTGGCGGGTCGGTATCCCTCTTTCCAAGCCGATCCTGGGGACCTCGGCCTTGCTCCATGCCATGGGCACGTGGAACGAATACATGTGGCCGGCGGTCATCCTGCGGTCGGAGAATCTCTATCCCCTGGCGGTAAAGGTGGCGAATTTGAACGATATCGTCCATCGGACCGATTTCGGCCTTTTAGCGGCGGCGGCCGCCTGGATGACGTTTCCTTTTCTCTTGCTTTTCATCATTTTTAATCGCCAATTTATCGAGGGTTTTACGAATTCCATTACAGAATGAGCTTTGTTTTCACCGTCGCAAAAGAGAGACGGGTTGATCGTCCTCTGTTCGATGATACATTTGCGACGGTGAGAATTAAAGTTATTACCAAAAAGAAGGAAGAAGACATGGGTGTCGAGATGAAAAGTCTCGTCGAAACTTATAAAGATCATTTTCCCATCGGGGCGGCGGTCACCCCGGAGGTCTTGGCCACCCATGGCGACCTCCTGGTAAAACATTTCAACAGTCTCACCCCGGAGAACGAGATGAAATTCATTTCGGTTCATCCGGAAGAGGACGTTTATACATTTGAACGCGCGGACTTATTGGTGGAGTTTGCCCGGAAGAATCATATGAAAATTAGAGGGCATACCTTAATATGGCATAATCAAACACCTGATTGGGTGTTTTTCGATAAAAATGGAAGTTATGTTACGAAAGAAGTCCTTTTAATGCGGATGAAGGAACATATTTATAATGTAATCA
>JAAYXC010000446.1 GCA_012516115.1 Bacillota bacterium
CTCCTCCAAACCTATGATATAATCTACTAAGACCGCCTACCGGCCGGATGGAGGTGGCCGATGGAAATACTTATCGAACGTCGCCGCGCACTCCTCGTCCTCTTCGTCGCCGCCCTCCCCGTCTTGGAGCTGCGGGGGGCCATCCCCCTCGGCCTGGGGATGGGCATGGATCATTGGCATGTCTTCTTCCTGGCCGTCCTCGGCAACCTCCTGCCGATCTACCCCTTCGTCTATCTCCTCCGCCCCCTCTACCGCTGGCTCCACCGCCACGGCCGGACGCGGGCGTTCGAGCGCATCTTGGCCCGCACCAGGGTCAAGAGCGCCACCGTGGCCAAGTACGGCGCCGTGGGCCTGGCCCTCTTCGTCGCCGTCCCCCTCCCCGGAACCGGCGCCTGGACCGGGGCCCTGGCCGCGTTCCTCTTCGGCATCCCCAAACGTTGGGCCCTCCCCGCCATCACCGTCGGGACCGTTATCGCCGGACTGATCGTGACCTTCCTCGGCGAGACGGTGAAATGGCTCTTTTTTTAGATCTTCCCCAGGACATAAAGGACCTTCCGCGCTCGTGCTCATCAAAGCGGTGCTCGCGTCGTAATCGATATTTGAGCCGTACAAGCGGTAGACTTCGAAGCAGTGCCCGTGTTTTCGGCGGCGTTGTACCAGATGGTCAGGCGCAGGATGTGCCAGTCTAACTTGGCCAAGTGGACTCGCGCCTTCCTCAGCGGATTTGGGAACGCCCCAAGCGGGGGGATAGTCGCGTACTTGCCCTTGATTACCCGGACCAGACTTCCACCGGCTAGTAAGTATGCATTTGCCTGGGTACACAGAAACGAAAAAGCCGCAGACATCGGAGCCTGCGGCCCGTAACATCCTGGCGGAGAGATCGGGATTCGAACCCGAGAAGGGGTTTCCCCCTTACACGCTCTCCAGGCGTGCGCCTTCAACCACTCGGCCATCTCTCCGAGAGATCTGGGGGCTGGAGGCTGGAAGCTGGAGGCTAGATAATTCGACTCCTTCTCCAGCCTCAAGCCTCTAGCGTCTAGCTTCTAATTCTGGACTGGAAGCTGAAGGCTAGAATTGAAGCTCCGCTTCCTCGTCTTCTAGCCTCAAGCATCCAGCTTCTAGCCTCTAATTCTGGCGGAGAGATCGGGATTCGAACCCGAGAGGCGCGTCATGCGCCTACCCGCTTTCGAGGCGGGCGCTTTCGACCGCTCAGCCATCTCTCCGCGATCTAGCTAAAGATTTATTCCTCTCCTTCTTCCCGCCGACGGCGGAAGAACCCCCGGAGGAGTTCGGCAGCCTCCTCCGCCAGCCCCCCGCCTCTGACTTCCAAACGGTGGTTGAGGCGGGGGTCTTCCACCAGATTGAAGAGGGTTACGGCCGCGCCGGCCTTCGGGTCGTAGGCCCCGAAGACCAACCGATCCACGCGGGCGTTGACGAGGGCCCCGGCGCACATCGGGCAAGGCTCAAGGGTGACATACATCGTGGTCCCGTGTAACCGCCAGTGGCCACGCCGTCGCGCGGCCTCCCGCAGGGCCAAGACCTCGGCGTGGGCCGTGGGGTCGCCATCCGTCTCGCGGCGGTTATGGGCCCGGGCGCCGATCTCGCCCCCGGCCACGAGGACCGCCCCCACCGGCACTTCGTCCATGGCCAGGGCTTGCTCGGCCTCGGCCAGGGCCACCCGCATGAAGTCTTCGTCCGTGATCTGCACCGACACAGAGCAATACGCAGCTCGTCACCGGTCGCTCGTCGCTCGCGGGACGAGCGGAGCTTACCTCCTATATTTTCATCCTTTCTTGACCCGACAAAGACGGGGTGAACCTGAACCATTAAAATAATAACACATTCCGCGATTTCCGGCAAGCGGCCGTGATCCCTGACCGAGTCAAGCTTTTGTAGGATGCACGCATTAACCGCGCATCCGGTCAAGCCCCCTCTCCGACCAGGCACACGGTCGCCTACTCCACCGCGAGGAATAGACATGGCGCACATGCCCTTCAGCGCTATACCCTCCCGCTTCATGCTCCTTCCATGCCGCGTTCGCTTCCCAGTTCCCCAGGATGTACCTCCGGGCCTTCTCCACCCGCGCTTTTTCTTGGTCTCTGTGCCTTCTTTACTTTACAGCCGCGAGGAAGTGGAGCGCTGGCGCGACGCCCGTAACCACGTGTGGCGCACGCGTACGGGAAGGGAGGCTCCTCTAGATCTACGGACACTCCGGGGCATGATAGATGATCAAGAAGCCTTCGCCGATGAGGTATTCGGCTTCCACGCCATAACAGGCGGCGGAAAAAGTAGACGGGGCTTTCACCCCGCCTACTCCACCGTCACGCTCTTGGCCAGATTGCGCGGCTTATCGATGTCGCAGCCCCTGGCCTTGGCCGCATAATAGGCAAAGAGTTGAAGCGGAATGACGGAGATCATCGGGGTGAGGAAGGGGTGTACCTCGGGCAGACGGATGATCCGGTCCACCGTCTTCTCCGTCTCATGGTCATCCGCGCTCACCACGGCGATGACCGTGGCTTCCCTGGCCTTGACTTCTTTGATGTTGCTTAACATCTTCTCATAAACGGCCGGCTGCGTCGCTAAAGCCACCACCGGCACCCCTTTCACCACCAGGGCCAGGGTCCCGTGTTTGAGCTCTCCGGCCGCATAGGCCTCGGCGTGGATATAAGAGATCTCCTTGAGTTTCAAGGCCCCTTCCAGGGCCACGGCATAGTCGAGCCCACGGCCGATGAAGAAAATATCCTCCTTTTCATGGTACTCTTCGGCCAAGGCCCGGACCGTCTCCTCCAAGGCCAGGGTCGCTTCGGCCCGCCGGGGAAGGTCGAGCAAACCGGCAACCATCTCCCGCCGTTCTTCCTCGCCGATGGTCCCGCGCTCCTGGGCGAAATAGAGGCCGAGGAGGTAAAGGTTCAAGAGTTGGGTGGTGTAGGCCTTGGTGGAGGCCACGGCGATCTCCGGCCCGGCCACGGTGGGCAAGAGCAGGTCGGCCTCCCGGGCCACCGAACTCCCGATCACGTTGGTGATGGCCAGGATCCGAGCCCCCTTCTCCCTGGCCAGGCGCAAACCGGCCAGAGTATCGATGGTCTCGCCGGACTGGGAGATGACGACCGCCAGGGTCTCCGGACCGATCAAGGGATCGCGATAACGGAACTCCGAGGCCAGATCCACCTCCACCGGGAGGCGAAGGAGTCTCTCCAAGACGTATTTCCCCACCAATCCGGCATGATAGGCCGTGCCACAGGCGATGATGGCGATCTTCCTGAAGGCCGCGATCTCCTTGCCGGTGAGGCCGAGTTCGGGCAGGGTAACCCGGCCGGTCTCCCTCGCCACCCGACCGACGAGGGTCTCCGTGAGGGCCCGCGGCTGTTCGTGGATCTCCTTTAACATAAAGTGTTCGTAACCGCCCTTCTCCGCCGCGGCCACGTCCCATTTCACGTGAAAGACCGATTTTTCCACCTCACGACCGTCGACCCTTGCCACTCTGACCCGTTCGGCGGTCACTTCGGCCATCTCGCCGTCCTCCAGGATATACACTTCTCTGGTATGCTCGAGGAGGGCCGGGATATCCGAGGCGATGAAGTTCTCCCCCCGGCCCAATCCGACGATGAGGGGGCTCGTCATCCGGGCCACCACCAACTTGCCCGGTTCCTCGGCGGCGATGGCCGCCAGGGCAAATGCCCCGCGAAGACGCGGGAAGACGCTCCGCACCGCCGCGAAGAGATCCCCCCGGTAGTTCTCCTCGATGAGATGCGGTAAGACCTCCGTATCGGTCTCGGAGAGAAAGACATGTCCACTTTGCTGCAGCTCTTCCCGGAGTTCGAGGTAGTTCTCGATGATCCCGTTATGGACCACGGAGATCCGTTGCCCACAATCGCGGTGCGGATGGGCGTTCCGGTCCGATGGCCGGCCATGAGTCGCCCAGCGGGTATGCCCGATCCCGGTCTGGCCGGCCAGGGGTTCCTCGGCCAAAAGCTTCCGCAGGGCTTCCAGACGGCCCACCGTCTTCTTGATGGTCAACCGGCCGCGGGAATTTACCGCCAGGCCGGCCGAATCGTAACCTCTATATTCCAGCCTTTCCAGGCCGGCCAGAAGGATCGGCACGGCCTCTTTAGGCCCCACATAACCGACGATACCGCACAACTGAAATTCCCTCCAACAAAAAGAATACCCCGGACGCCTGCCCGGGGGTGATGATCGGCTACGGAAAATGGTAGACGGCCTGAATTTGATAAACGCAAAGATCGCCTCCGAATGCGCAGCCCAAAACGACCGCCCCGCGCGGTCTCTTGCCACCCGGCCCATTTGTCCCGGTCATCGCTGACCGTCTTTGGCTGGCCTTTCACGGTGGTGGCGCACCGGGGGTCACCCGCCGATGATCCGAGCTCCCCCCCCTCGTCAACTCGGACCGGACGGTCCGAGCCCTGGCGCTCCTCATTTTTTAATTTTTTCTCTAGAACTTCTCCCCTTTTCCCTTTCGCCTCTTCCCTTCCCCCTTTTTTGATCTTTCCCTTTCCCCTCCTCTCTTTCGCCTTTCCCCTTTTGCCTTTTCCCTTTTTCCTCCCTCCTTTCGGCTACTATTCTACCACCTGACCACGGCTAAGGCAAACCCTAACCCAATTCACGGGCGATGACCGCGGCCAAGCCGTCGACGAGCCGACGGAGTTCTTCTTCGTCCGGCCCCTCGGCCATCACCCGCACCAGGTTCTCGGTCCCCGAGGCCCGGACCAGGATGCGGCCCCGTCCGGATAAAGCCTCTTCGACTGCGGCGACGGCAGCGGCCACGGCGGAGTTTTCGGCTAAACGGTCTTTAGCGGTGACCGGAACGTTAACCAGCATCTGAGGGTAAGCCTTCATCTGGGCGGCCAGTTCCGAGAGTTTCCGACCGCTCCGTACCAGTACCCCCAGAAGTTCGAGGGCCGTGAGCAACCCATCGCCGGTGGTGGTCTTCTCCAGGAAGATGATATGACCCGACTGTTCGCCGCCGATGGCCAGGCCATGCCGGCGCATGGCCTCCAAGACGTAACGGTCGCCGTTGGGAGTAAGGATTACTTCTCCCCCGGCGGCCTCGATGGCCGCGCGGAGCCCGAGATTGCTGTAGACCGTGGCGGCGATGGCTTTCTTAGGTAAGGTTCCCCGGGCCAACCTCTCCAGGGCGCAGATGCACATCACGCGGTCGCCGTCCACGATCCCCCCTTCTTCGTCCACGGCGATGACCCGATCGGCATCCCCGTCGTGGGCCAGGCCGAGATCCGCCCCGCGGGCCAAGACCTCCTGCCGGAGCCCTTCGGGAGAAGTCGAACCGCATCCTACATTGATCCGGCTCCCGTCCGGCGCGGCGTTGATGGCCACCACCTCGGCCCCCAGCGCGCGGAGGACCATCGGGGCGATCTTGAAGGCCGCCCCGAAACCGCAGTCGACCACGATGCGCAGTCCGGCCAGGCTCTCTTTGCAGCTTGCTTGCAAAAACTCCGCATACCGCCGCCAGGCCTCCGGCTCATCGTAGATCCGTCCGACGGCCACCCCCACCGGCCGGGGGAGTCGGTCTTCCCCCTCCGCCAATACCAAGTCTTCGATCTTTTCTTCCACCTCGTCGGGAAGCTTGAAACCGTCACCGGCGAAGAACTTGATCCCGTTATCCGGGACGGGATTATGGGAGGCGGAGATCATCGCCGCGGCATCGGCGCCCATGGCCCGGACCAGATAGGCCACGCCCGGGGTGGGTAAGATCCCCAGGCGAATCGCGTCGGCACCCACCGAGGCCACGCCGGCCGCCAGGGCCGCCTCGAGCATCTCTCCGGAAAGTCTGGTATCACGACCGATAAGCACCCGCGGTTTCTTCCCGGCGGCCAAGACCGCCGCCCCGGCACGGCCTAAACGGAAGGCCAATTCAGGCGTGAGTTCGCGGTTGGCTACACCACGGACGCCATCCGTACCGAAAAGCTTGCCCAAAATGCTTCCTCCTTGCTTAACCTCCCGAAAGCATGTGCCTTCAGGTTCCCTTAATGGTTAGGATATGCGGCCGGAAATACCCGCGCCGTCCTTTCCTCCCTCCGCCTTATCCACCCATCCGCCTTTTTGCTGCCGCCATCCGGAAGAGGGTTGCGCCTTTTCGTCCGCCAAAAGCAAGGCGGCCAACCGTAGCGAGAGGTATTCCGGGGAAATCCCCATCTCCCAGGCGCCATCGGCGGCCAAGGTGATCGTCCCCCGCTCTTCCGAGACGATGACCACCACCGCGTCGGTGGCCTCAGCCATCCCAAGCCCGGCCCGGTGCCTGGTCCCGATCTCCGGCCCGAGATCGGTCCGTTCCGAGAGGGGCAGAAGGCACGCGGCGGCCAGGATACGCCGTCCCTTGACGACCACCGCCCCATCGTGGAGTGGCCCCCGGGCGAAGAGCTGAACGAGCAGTTCCTTGCTCAACTCGGCATCGAGCTTTACCCCGGTGGCGGCGATCTCGCCCAGGTCTTGGTCGCGTTCGATAACGATGAGCCCCCCGATGTGCTGGGCGGCCATCTCGGACGCGGCCCGGGCGATGTTCTGAAGTGAGGCTTCGCCGGGATGATCCCCCATCAAGAGGCGGGAAAGGGGGTTCCGGCGGCCGAGCCGCTCGAGGGCGCGGCGGAGCTCGGTCTGAAAAAGCGCGGGAAAGGCCACAAGCAAGACCACGCCCACCAATTGAATAAAACGGTTAAAAAGCGGCAGAGGCAAGACGCTTGTAAGGACTTGCAAAGCCAGGAGCGCGGCCAACACGCTAAGAAAGGCGATCCCTTTCGTCCCGCGCAAAAGAAGAAAGAGGCGCCAAATGATAAAGGCCACCAGGAAGAGGTCGACGAAGACAAAGCCAACACGTACGGGGCCGGAGGTGACCGCGGCGGTAAACTCCTGCCAGAGTTCCACTTATCCCACCACCGGGTTGGCCAGCGTCCCGATGCCTTCGATCTCGATCTCCACCCGGTCCCCGGGAGACAGAGGGCCGACCCCGGGCGGAGTCCCGGTGGCGATGACGTCCCCGGGCAAAAGGGTCATTACCTGGGAGATGAAACTCAAAAGCTCGGGCACGGAAAAGATCAGGTTGGCGGTGCGCGAAGACTGGCGGACCACGCCGTTCACCCGCGCCACGATGGCCAGATCCCGCGGGTCGAGCTCCGTCTCTATGGCCGGCCCGAGCGGGCAGAAAGTATCGAAGGACTTCGAGCGGGTCCACTGGACGTCTTTCTTCTGGAGGTCCCGCGCGGTCACGTCGTTAAGACAGGTATAACCGAGGATATAGGAGGAGGCCTCTTCCGGTCGGACGTGCCGGGCCGCACGGCCGATGACTACCGCCAGCTCGGCCTCATAATCGACCCGCCGACTCATGGACGGCAAGACGATGGCCTCGCCGGGCCCGATGACGCTGGTGCTCGGCTTCAAGAAAATCCGCGGTTCCTTCGGGATCTCCTCGCCCATTTCCATCGCGTGATCGCGGTAATTGAGCCCCACCGCCACCACCTTGGAGGGCATCACCGGCGCCAGAAGGCGCACTTCCTCTTGCGCCGGGATTTCACCGGTCGGGACCAGCGACATGAGGTCGTCGCCAGATAGGAGGTGGAACCCATCGGCGCGTTCTTCGGCATAATGTGCTTTGCCGCGATGTAAGATACGAACCAGGCGCATGGAAATCCTCCTCACGATATAAAAAGTTCGCGTAGTCTGTTATTCGCGTTTCAAAGCGGTTTACCTGCTGGAAGATGGAAGAGGCGATTGGATCGGCGGGAGTCTGGTTGCCGGTCGGGGCGACCAACGAAAAATTCTGCCCGGGAATGGCTTCCCGGGCAGAAGACCACCAGAAGAACCAAACCCGGCCCGACGCGCGGCGGGCTGCCGGTTTCGCTTACGGCAGGATACCCGCTTTTTGCAAAGGTTTATAGAGGAAGACTAGGAGAAATACGGCGGAGATAACGTACATCAGGGGGTGCACGTCCTTGAACTTGCCGCGGAACGTCTTGAGGAACGCATAACTGATAAAACCCCAACCGATCCCGGTGGAGACGTTGTAGGTCAGGGGGATGAGGACCATGGTCAGGAAGGCCGGGAAGGCTTCGTCGAACTCCTTCCATTCCATCTCCTTGACCACCCTCATCATCAGATAACCCACCACGATCAGCGCCGGGGCCGTGGCCACCGTTGGCACGATACCGATAAGCGGATAGAAGAAGATCGAAAGAAGGAAAAGAATACCCACGACCACCGAGGTCAGCCCGGTTCGGCCGCCCTCGCTGACCCCGGCCGCGCTCTCCACGTAAGTGGTGACCGAAGAACAGCCGAAAGCGCCGCCGACCACTGCGGCCATTGCGTCGACCAGGAGAACGCGGTTTAACCCCGGCAGGCGATTCTGCTTGTCCAGGAACCCTCCTTCACCGCCGACCGCCACCACCGTTCCCATGGTATCGAAAAAGTCCGTGACCATAAAAGACAGGATAATACCGATCAGCCCGACCTGGAGCGCCCCGGCGAGGTCGAACTGGAAAAAGGTCTTGAAATGCTCGGCCCGGGGGAAGGCGATGATCTCGCGGGGAATCTGCACCAGCGTCCCACCGGCGTTCCCGGAAAGAAGATCGGAGAGCCAGGCAATGCAAGTGGTGAGGATAATGCCGAGAAGAATCGAGCCTTTAACGCGTCTGGCGAGCAAAAGTCCCGTAACAAGAAGCCCGATGAGGGCGACGGCCACCCCGCGGGTAATCTCCCCGGCGGTAACCAGGGTCGCCGGACTGGCGGTCACGATGCCCGCGCCTTTCAGGCCGATAAATCCGAGGAAAAGGCCGATACCCACGCCTATCCCCCGCTTCAGATTGGTGGGAATGGCGTTCATCACGGCTTCCCGCGTCCTGGTAAGCACAAGAGCGGTAACGATCAGGCCTTCGATGACGACGATGGCCATGGCGGTCCGCCAGGAGAGACCCAGGCCTTCGATCACCGTAAACGCCAGCACGGCGTTAAGCCCCATGCCGCTGGCCAAGGCGAAAGGATAATTGGCAAAGAGGCCCATGGCCAGGGTCATGAGACCTGCGGCCAAAGCGGTGGCCACGATAAGGGCTTCCTTGTACTCCACGCCCATGGCCGCAGAGAGAATATCGGGGTTGACGAAGACGATGTAGGCCATGGTCATGAAAGTGGCCAAACCGGCGATGATCTCGGTTCTGACGTTGGTCTTGCGTTCCTTGAGCTTAAAAAAGTCAGCCATCGTTCTCCCCCTCTTTCATTTTTTGCCGCCTGTTCTACTCCACCACACCCAACCGTGACGCAGAAACCGACTCTACTCCCACTCGATCGTGGCCGGCGGCTTGCTGCTGATGTCGTAGACCACGCGGTTCACCCCGGGTACCTCGTTGACGATCCGGCGGCCGATCTCGGCCAGGACTTCATGGGGTAGCCGGGCCCAGTCGGCGGTCATCGCGTCCCGGCTCGTCACCGCCCGGACGGCCACCACATGGCCGTAGGTACGTTCATCCCCCATGACCCCCACCGAACGGTTCTCCAACAAGACGGCGAAATACTGCCAGAGTTCCCCGGCCAGCCCGGCGCGGGCGATCTCCTCCCGCACGATTGCGTCGGCCTCCCGCAGGATGGCCAGCTTCTCCTCGGTCACCTCGCCTAAGACGCGCACGGCCAGCCCGGGGCCGGGGAAAGGCTGCCGCCAGAGGATCTCGTGGGGGATCCCCAGCTCTTGCCCTACCACCCGTACTTCGTCTTTAAAGAGCAGCCGCAAAGGCTCGATCAGCCGGAAGCGCATCCCCGGCGGGAGACCGCCGACATTATGGTGGGTCTTGATGGTCGCCGCGTGGCCTCCCCGGCCGGCGCTCTCGATGACGTCGGGATAAAGGGTCCCCTGGACGAGATACTCGACCGGGCCGAGTTTTTTGGCCTCTTCTTCGAAGACGCGGATGAACTCGGTGCCGATCCGTTTTCGTTTTTCCTCAGGGTCGGTTACTCCGCGGAGGCGGGCCAGAAAAGAGGCGGCCGCCCGGACCTGCACTGGCGCAAGGCCCAGGCGGGAAAAGGCCGCAAGGACTTCTTCGGCCTCGTTCTTCCGGAGCAGGCCGTTATCGACGAAGACCGAGACCAGCCGATCGCCGATGGCCCGCCGGACCAGGACGGCGGCCACCGTGGAGTCCACCCCGCCGCTTAGGGCGCAGAGGGCCCGACCTTCCCCGACCTCCGCTTTGATCGCCGCCACCGTCTCGGCGATGAAGTTGGCCGGCGTCCAGTCCCCGCGGCAGCCGCAGACCCGGTAGAGAAAATTGGCCAGGATGGCCGGGCCGTCCGGCGTATGGGCCACCTCCGGATGGAACTGCACGCCGTAGAGGCGCCGCTCGGGATCGCCGGCCGCGGCCACCGGCGCATTCGCCGAAGAGGCCAACACGCGAAAACCGGGCGGCAACTCCTCCACCCGGTCGCCGTGGCTCATCCAGACGGAAAGGCGCGACGGAAGCCCGGCAAATAACCCTCCTTCCTCCCGGACCTCGATTTCGGCCCGGCCGTATTCCCGCCGGCCGGCCGGCGCCACCTTCCCGCCTAGAAGCGCGGTCATGGCCTGCAGCCCATAACAGATGCCGAGCACCGGCAGACCGAGCGCGAAGATCCGGGGGTCGGGTTTCGGGGCCCCTTCCTCGTAAATGCTGGCCGGTCCGCCGGAAAGGATGATTCCGGCCGGAGCATGCCGCCGGATCTCATCGGCCGGGATCTCCGGCGGGACGATCTCGGAGAAGACACGGGCTTCCCTGACCCGCCGCGCGATGAGCTGGGTGTACTGGGAGCCGAAATCGAGGATGAGAATGGAATCCAGCGGAATCACCTCCGAGCCACAAAGGGCAAGGCAAGAAAACACCACGCGATTTAACCGTCGCAAGCCTTCTTCAACACGGCAATATACGGCAGATTACGGTATTTCTCGGCATAGTCGAGCCCATAGCCGACGACGAAATGATCGGGGATGACGAAGGCGTTATAGTCCGGTTTCAGCTCCACCAGACGGCGGGAGGGCTTGTCCAGAAGGGTGCAGACACGCAGGGAACGGGGCCGCCGGGCGCGAAAACTCGCCAGCAAGTAGTTTAAGGTGAGACCGGTATCGACGATGTCCTCCACCAGGATGACCGCCTCGTCTTCCAGGCTGTAATCGAGGTCCTTCAGGATTTTCACCTGGCCGCTGGAGCGCGTGGCCGCGCCGTAACTGCTGACGGCGATGAAATCATAGCGGACGGGGATCGGAACCGCCCGGATGAGGTCGGCCAAAAAGACCACCGCCCCTTTGAGGACCCCGACGAAAAGCGGGTTCTGGCCGTCGTAATCGCGGGCGATGGCCTCGCCCAGCCTTTTCACCCCCGCGGCGATCTCCTCGGTAGAAAGGAGTACCTCCAATCTTTCCTCGCCCAAATCCCATGCCTCCCTCCCGGTCCATATGCC
>JAAYXC010000447.1 GCA_012516115.1 Bacillota bacterium
ACCCAGATCTACACCCATCTTACCCGGGGTAAGATAAGAGAGGTTTACGATCGCACCCATCCGAGGGCATAGGGAAGATGCACATCCGCCGGAGCTGTTTGGTCGTTTTGGACGGCGTGGGGATCGGTGCTTTACCCGATGCCGACCGTTACGGTGATGCCGGGAGCAACACCCTGGTCCATACGGCGATGGCCGCCGGCGGCCTCGTCGTCCCCCACCTGGCCCGCTGGGGCCTGGGCCGTCTGGCCTCCATCCCGGGGGTAACCCCGGTCGAATCTCCTGCGGCGGCCTACGGGTTGCTTAGAGAACTTTCGGCCGGCAAAGATACCACCACCGGACACTGGGAATTGGCCGGGCTCCTCCTGCCGGAACCTTTCCCGACTTTTCCCCATGGTTTTCCCCCCGAGGTCATCGACCGGTTCAGCGCGGCCATCGGCCGGGCGGTATTGGGCAACAGGCCCGCCTCCGGGACGGAGATCCTGGCGGAACTGGGGGCAAAACATCTTGCCACCGGTTATCCCATCGTCTATACTTCCGCCGACAGCGTTTTTCAGGTTGCCGCCCACGAAGATATCGTTCCCCTGGAGGAGCTCTACCGCTGGTGTCGTCTGGCCCGGGAGATCCTGCAGGGCCCTTACGCAGTGGGACGGGTCATCGCCCGGCCATTCATCGGACGACCGGGTGCCTTCGTACGGACCGCTGGCCGGAAAGATTTCTCCCTGCCCCCACCGGCGGAGACCATCCTCGACCGCCTGGCGGCGGCCGGTTTTAGCGTGATCGGACTCGGCAAGATCGAGGACATCTTCGCCGGCCGCGGTCTGACAAAGAGCGATCATACCCCGGATAACCGCAGCACCCTGGCCGCGCTGACCGCCTTGCTCGTGGAGGAGTTCACCGGTCTTGTCTTCGCCAACTGCGTGGACTTCGATACACGTTACGGCCACCGCAACGACCCCCACGGCTTCGCCGCGGCCCTGACCGAAGTCGACGCCGGCCTGGGGGAGGTGGCCCGGCGGCTGCGCCCCACGGACCTCCTGCTGGTCACCGCCGACCACGGCTGCGATCCCACCACGGCGAGCACCGATCACTCGCGCGAGTACGTACCGCTTTTGGCGGTGGGTCCCGCCGTGCGGCCGGGTTTCCTGGGCACGCGGGAGGGGTGGATGGAGGTGGGCGCCACGAGCGTCGACCTTTTCGGTCTGGGTCCCTGGCCCCGGGGTCGTTCTTTCGCGACGGAGCTCGGGTGGTAAGAAAGGAAAAGGGAGGAGGCCGTCTTGCTCGCCGTTGAGATCATCGAGAAAAAAAGGGACGGTAAAAAACTCACCCGGGAAGAGATCGCCTTCTTCGTCGACGGCGTTGTCCGGGGAGCGATTCCGGATTATCAGGCCGCGGCCTGGTGCATGGCCGTCTATTTCCGCGGTCTCGATGAAGAAGAGACCGTCCAGCTGACCGAGGCCATGGTGGCCACGGGAAAGACCATCGATCTTTCCTCCCTTGCCCGGCCCACGGTGGACAAACACAGCACCGGCGGGGTAGGGGATAAGACCACGCTGGTGGTGGCCCCCATCCTGGCCGCCATGGGCGCCGCGGTGGCCAAGATGTCCGGCCGGGGCCTCGGCCATACCGGCGGAACGCTGGATAAACTGGAGAGCATCCCCGGTCTACGGACGGATCTTACTCCCACGGAGTTCGTGGCCCAGGTGGACCGGATCGGTCTGGCCGTGGCCGGCCAGACGGCCGAGATGGTCCCGGCCGACGGGATCCTCTACGCCCTGCGGGACGTAACCGGAACGGTGCCGAGCATCCCACTTATCGCCGCCAGTATCATGGCCAAGAAGATCGCGGCCGGGGCCGCCAACCTCGTCCTGGATGTCAAATACGGCAGCGGAGCGCTCTTGCCCGACCCGGCCCAGGGACGCCGCCTGGCCGTGCTGATGCGACGAATCGGCACCGCCCACGGTCGGCGGGTGAGCACTTTCCTCACCGGGATGGAAGAGCCCCTGGGACAAGCGGTGGGGAACGCCCTGGAGGTCAAAGAAGCCCTGGCCGCTCTCCGGGGGCAAGGCCCCCCCGATCTCTTGACCCTGGCCCTCACCCTGGCCGCCGAAGGGGCTTTTCTGGCCGGCCTGGTAAAGACCAGGGAAGAAGGCCGCCGGCGGGCCGAACGGGCGGTGGCCAGTGGGACGGCTTTGGAAAAGTTTCGCCGGATGATCGAGGCCCAGGGGGGAGAGGGCGCCGTCGTCGATCGCCCGGACCTCCTTCCCCGCGCCAAGGCCACCACGCTCGTCCTGGCCCCGCGGGCCGGTTACCTCGTCCGCATGGACGCCGCGGCCATCGGCCGGATCGCCATGCGGCTCGGCGCCGGAAGGGAAAAGAAGGGCGATCCCATCGATCACGGCGCCGGGATCGTCCTTCTGGCCAAACTCGGTGCCCGCCTTGACCCCGGGATGCCGCTGGCCGAGCTCCATACCAACCGGCTGGCGGAGATCGAACAGGCGATGAAGGAGTTTCAGGCTGCCCTGGTCCTGGCCGAGGAACCGTTGCCGAAACCGTCCCTTTTCTTGCCCGTGGAGGAAGAAGAGGCCTGAAATTCATCCGGCAAGGATCCCGCCCCCGAATGGCGAATTAACCTGAGGGGGTGGATGGGTTGCGTCTTTATCTTTCGGTCGGCGATCCTTCCGGCGATATGCACGGGGCTGACCTGGCCCGCGCCTTGCACGAGCGGGCACCGACGGCCGAGCTTCTCGGCATGGGTGGCCCGCTTATGCGGGCGGCCGGGGTGAAAATCCTCTTCGATCCCGTTTCCCGAAGCACCATTGGCTTTTTCGAGGCCCTGACCCACCTCGGTCGTTACCGTCGCCTGCTCCGGGAGGTGGTCGCATTTCTTGCCGCCCATCCTCCGGACGCGGTGGTCTGGATCGACTTCGGCGGTTTCAACCTGACCCTGGCCGGACATTGTCGGCGACTCGGTATCCCGGTGGTCTGCCTCTTTTCCCCGTCGGCCTGGGCCTATGCCCGGGGTCGGGCCCGTTTAATGGCCCAACGGGTAACCGAGTTGGCGGCCGTCTTTCCCTTCGAAGCCGTTTTCTATCGAAGCTATGGCCTCCGGGTAACCTTCGTCGGCCATCCGCTCCTCGATCGGGTTCGCGCGGCCACCGACCCCGCCGCCTTCCGCCGGGAGATGGGGGTGGGAGAAGAAGAGATCCTCCTGGCCCTCCTGCCCGGCAGTCGTCGCCAGGAGATCGCGCGTCTTCTGCCGGTGATGCTCGAAGCGGCCGGCCTTCTTCTCCGGGATCGGCCCGGTCTCCGTCTCATTCTTCCCCGGGCCGCTTCCATCCCCGAGGAGGTCCTGACCCCGTATCTCGCCCGGGCCGACCTTCCGCTCAGGATCCTCGCCGGGCGGACCTACGACGTGCTGGCCGCCGCCGACGTGGCGGCCATCGCCTCGGGGACGGCCACTTTGGAGGCGGCCCTGCTCGGGACACCGATGGTTTCGATTTATCGTGTCTCGCCCCTCTCGGCCTTTCTCTACCGCCTGCTGCGCAATCGCGAGCAGCGTGGCCGTCCGCCGAGCACGGCCCTGCCCAACCTGGTCCTCGGCCGGCGGCTCGTGCCCGAGCTTCTCCAGGAAGAATTAAACGGCCGGAGTCTGGCGGCGGAGCTGGCCTTGCTCCTGGACCGGCCCGCGCGCCGGGAGGAAATGCGCGCGGGCTTGAGGGAGGTCCGGCAGGCCTTGGGGAGTCCCGGGGCCATGGGACGCGTGGCCGAGATCGTCCTTCGCGTAGCGAAGGAAAAGAACGGAAGTCAAGGAGAAGAAAGGGGATAGAGGACCGTGGCTTCCGTGCGCCGCAACACGAAAAAAACGACCCCCAATCCGGCGCGGAGGAGGCGCCGTTCACGTTACGGTCTCCGCTACGAAATCACCGGCATTTTGCTGCTTTTTTTCTCCCTGGTCGGCCTCTGGGCCATCTTCGCGCCGGAGGAGGGTGAGGGGGGAGTGGTGAGTTCCTGGCTCCGGGCGGCCTGTGGCTTTCTGGCCGGCCGCCTGGGCTGGCTCGTCCTTTTTTATCTCGGCGGTCTCGGGGTGTATTTAATCCTCAAGCGGATCCGACCCTCTCCCTTCGGTCCCTGGCTGGGTCTGAGCATCTTTCTTTTAGTTATTTTGAGTGCATTTGACTTATTCGTCCACCCTTCCTCCTCCCTGACGCTGGCGGAATTGGGACAGAATGAAAACGGCGGAGGTTTTTTGGGTTGACTCTTGGCCGCGTTGGCCAGGCGGGCCTTTGGCCTGGTGGGGGCGTGGCTGATGCTCGGCGCCGCCGCCACCATCGGTACCGTCCTCGTCACCGGTCGTCCTCTCTTCGAGCTTTTGCGGGCTTTACGGCGTCGCCCGCAGCCGAAGAAAGCCGCCGGGATGGCGGAGGAGGCGGGGGGAGAAGAAAAGGAGAGCGCGCCGGCGGTCGCCCCGGTTGTTTTTCAGGAGCAGGCCGGCGGCAAAGAGGAAAAAGAACGGCCCGGGGAAGGCGAATTGCGCCCGCCGGGCGCCGGGGAAGCTCTGCCCCAGAATTACGTCCTGCCGAGCCCCGATCTCCTGAACCCACCGCCACCGGCTAAACCGTCCCGCTCCCCGGTGGATCAGCGTCAACAACTGGAGGAAACCCTGGCCAACTTCGGTATCCAGGCCAAGGTCATCGAGGTCCATCGCGGTCCGGTCATCACCCGTTACGACCTCCAGCCGGCCGCCGGGGTCAAGGTGAGCCGCATCGTCAGCCTTGCCGATGACCTTGCCCTGGCCCTGGCCGCCAGGGGTCTGCGGATCGAGGCGCCCATTCCGGGCAAGGCCGCGCTGGGCATCGAGGTCCCCAACAAAGAACCGCGGCCCGTCAGCCTGCGCGAGGTCATCGAGAGCAAGGAATTCGCCGCCGGGGGCCTCCTATCTTTTGCCCTGGGCCGGGACATCGGCGGCGAAGTGGTGGTGGGGGATCTCACAAGGATGCCCCATCTTCTGATCGCCGGGGCCACCGGTTCCGGAAAGCGCGTCTGTTTAAACACCATCATCATGAGCCTGCTCTTCAAGGCCGGCCCCGACCGGGTGAAGATGATCATGATCGATCCGAAGATGGTGGAGCTCACGGCCTACAACGGCATCCCCCATCTGATCGCCCCGGTGGTGAGCGAAGTCCGGCGGGCACCAGCGGCCTTAAAATGGGCGGTCGGCGAGATGGAGCAGCGTTACCGACGTCTGATGGAGGCCGGTTGTCGTGACATCGAGACCTATAACCGGGCCCAGCGCCGGCCGGAGGAGATCTTGCCCTATATCGTCATCTTCATCGATGAACTGGCGGATATGATGATGATCGCCCGGGTGGACGTGGAGGACGCGATCTGCCGTCTGGCCCAGATGGCCCGGGCCACTGGGATCCATCTCGTCATCGCCACCCAAAGACCCTCGGTTGACGTCATCACCGGCCTTATCAAGGCCAACATCCCTTCCCGCATCGCCTTCGCCGGCTCCTCGGCCACCGACTCCCGCACCATCCTGGACGGGGCCGGGGCAGAGCGGCTGCTGGGCCGGGGCGACATGCTCTACAGCCCGGTGGGGCTTCACAAGCCCCGCCGGATCCAGGGGGCCATGGTGGAAGAAGAAGAGGTAAAAAGGGTGGTGGAGTTCTGGCGGACCCAGGCCGATGGGCAACCCACGGTCAAACCCCCGGAATTCAAGGAGACGACGGACGCCGAGGAAGAAGAGGACCCCGCGGAGGCCGCCGAACGCTTCTGGCCGGCCGTCCAGGTGGTGGTGGACTTTAAACAGGCCTCGGCTTCCGTCCTCCAGCGGCGTCTGCGCATTGGTTATAGCCGGGCGGCAAGGCTCATCGATCTGATGGAAGCCAAAGGGTTTGTCGGACCCTTTGAGGGCAGCAAACCCCGCGAGGTGAAGATCACCGCCGAACAACTGGCGGCCATGCGCGAACGACGGTAAAGGAGGATTTGTCCTGCCGGCTTGCGAAAATATCACCAATAGGCAAGAAGGGAAAGCGAGGCGTTGATCTTGCGCGAGCGGGGCGACTTCCTCCGCCGGGCCAGAGAGGAAAAGGGGATCAGCCTCGAAGAGGTGCAACGGCGGACCAAGATCCGCCGGCGCTATTTGGAGGCTTTGGAAGAAGGCGACCTCCAGATCATCCCGGGCGAGGTCTACCTGCGTGGTTTCCTGCAGAACTACGCCGAAGCGGTGGGCTTGTCGCCCCGGCAGGTTCTGGCGTTTTACGATCGTCTTCGCACCGGGCCGGTCGAGACCACCGGCGAAGGAGATCCTTCTCCTTCCCCCGCACCGACGCCCTCCCCCGCTTCCCGCCTTTTCTCCGGCTGGCAGGTGGTCGTGGCGGTGGGGAGCGTGGTGCTTCTTTTCGCCCTCGTCTTCCTGGCGTTCCGCGACTGGTGGCGCGGCCCGTCGCATCCGTCTGCCGAAGCTCCATCGTTTACCCGCGCCGCCGGGGCGGAAGGGGCGTTATCAAACGAAAAAAGCTCCTCCTCTGCCACCCCGGTCGGACTGGACCTGGTCCTCGTTTATACCGAACGATGTTGGGTCGCGGTAAGCTGTGACGGCCGGGAAGTCTTTCAGGGCACCGTCGAGGCCGGTGTCAGACAGGAATGGGCGGCCCGCGAAAGTATTCTGGCCAGATTCGGTAACGCCGGCGCCGTCCGGGCGGAGCTCAATGGGGAAGTTCTCCCGCCGCTTGGGGCCTCCGGTCAGGTGGTGGTCAAGGAATTCCGGCGACCGTCCCTTGCGCCTTAAGGGTTCAACCTTTCCACCCGCGGTTTGATTCCGAGCCGCGTGGCGTAGGTAAAGTAATCTGCCGCTGTGAGTTCCTCCGGCGGCCGACCGGAGACGGCCACGATCAAGGCATCGAGGACGTTGGTGGCGAAAGACCGACCGGCGAAGTCCGGACTGGCCGTGGCCAACCAGGTCGCGCCGCGTTCTTTAAGGATGGCCCGATCTTCGGCGGTCACGGTATTGGTGATAATGCTTTTCCCGCGGAGGTCGCGCGGCATGTGACGGTGGATATAATGGTAATCGCCGGCCAGGATCTCGGCCGCGGCCAGATACCTGGTGGCCAGGCTTTCCACTTCTTTCTCCTGTTCTTTGCCTGTGGGGTAAAGCATCTTAAAGGGTAGATGGACGATGAGGGGTAAAAGCAGACGGCCGAGAACGTCGATACTCCGCAAGGAATGAAGGGGCAAGGGGAGACCGAAGGAGAAAATCAGGTCGCCGAAGGTCATCCGGCAGCCGGCCTCGACCAAGGCCTGGGCCAGGGCGTATCTTTCCACCGCGTTCACCATAAGACAGGAGCGCCCCCGCAGCTCCTGGCCCGTGGCGGCGGCCAGGGCTCCCGGAAGCTGGGTCTCAAGGGTGGCCTTGATCCCGCTTCCGTCCACCACCGGCGTTTGTTTAACGTGCGCCACCAAGCGCAGGGCGTCCCGGAGGGCATAACGCCGTCCGGCGGCGTAAAGATAGAAACTGATGCCGCCCAGGCCGATGGCGTCCACTTTCCCGTCCAGCTCGGCCAGGATCTCCCGGGCCCGCTGGATGTCGCCGTCCGTCCCTATCCTTTCGAGGAGAATGCGTTCGCCGAGGACTTCCAGTTCAAAACGATGATCGCGTTTTGAGGAACCGATGCTCACACTGACAACCCTTTTCATGACGTCCTCCCGTTTTTTGGCTGATAGAATCATTATAACATGGTGAAAGACCCGCGACAACCGAAAAAGAAAGGGGGCGGCGTTGCGTGACCGATCGGGCCCGGCTGGAGCAGGAAGAAGAACGCCGGTTGGCCCCCCAGGCGGCCAAAAGCAGAACCTCGCGTGGCCGGCTCTACCCGGAACCACCCTGTCCCCGGCGGACCGCTTTTCAGCTCGACCGGGAGCGCATCGTCCATGCCAAAGCCTTTCGGCGCCTGGGCCATAAGACGCAGGTCTTCTTGTCCCCCGAGGGGGATCATTACCGGACGCGTTTGACCCATACCCTGGAGGTGGTTCAGGTGGCCAGGACCATCGCCCGACTGCTCCGGTTGAACGAAGATTTGACCGAAGCCATTGCCCTGGGGCACGATCTGGGCCATACCCCCTTCGGTCATGCCGGGGAGGCGGCCCTCGACCGGCTCTTGCCCGGCGGGTTCCGCCATAACGAGCAGAGCCTGCGGGTGGTGGATCGGCTGGAACGGATCGTAGAAGATTTTAGCGGACTTAATCTTACCTGGGAGGTTCGCGACGGGTTGCTCCACCATACCGGTCCGGGGGAGCAGGCCACCGGGGAGGGGCGGGTGGTTCGCCTGGCCGACCGTAGCG
>JAAYXC010000049.1 GCA_012516115.1 Bacillota bacterium
CCACGGTGAAGACGAGGTGGGCCGCGAAGCACGCGGCGATGGAGTGCGGTTTTCCCCTGGCGTACTGGCCGATTTTGAGCTGCTTGAAGATGAAGCCGATGCCGATCAGCCAGCCGCCGCTCTACCGCAGAATCCGCTCAAGAGCAAACGGTCTTCGAGGCGCATGCGATCATTCCCTTGCCTGTTTCCTGAGAGCTTATTCTTGCCCATCGGGGAGAAATCATGATAGCTCCGGCGATTTTAAGTAAAGTTTTATAATGTCCGAGATCTCGCCGACGTGAGTATCTGTTAGAGCGTCGATCCTAGCGTATTGCATAGGAACAGCACCGCTAAAACCCAAACATGATACAATTCGCGGTTCTTGCTCTCCGGTAAAGCGTTGAATTTGGTCGCAATTTTCTCGAAGAAGCTTAACACGATTGAGGTGTCTTCTGAGCCTATCTGGCTTACCTTCAATTTCAGCGCCTTGGTAATCCGAAAGCAAAGCGGCGATTTCCGAATAGTTACGTGCCAATGATAAATCTTTGCATTCAATTACCAGAACCTCTTGGCGATCATTCCGCCACGCAAGCACATCGATATCTCCATAGTTCTGTTCGAACTTACGGTTGAGGATTTCAGGTAGCCCGATATTCTCTCGGACTTGCCATCCCACCTCTGACAGAGCCTTTGCGACCTCTGCATTGAAGGTGTGACCTTCGTTCGCTTTATTCCACCAGATATCCCTCATTTCTTTGCTACGGAAGAAGTATTGCTCAAACCGCCCGTTATAGGCACCATCAAAGACGTAAGCAAAGCCCCTTCTCAGAGCACCAGGAGCCGGCTGCCCGTGAATGTGGTGGTAAAGCGAGTAAATATTGTCATACCTGGGGTTTGCATCTTTCCCCAAGTTTTTGCCGGGTATGGATGGAAAGCGGAAAAATGCCCGCCGCTGCCAAAGAAAGCGGCTCCTGGAAGGAGAATCCGTCCCATCGGAGCGCCGCATCCCCCGGATGTACCTTCCTTTGTTGTAAGTAATCATCAGGTTGTCCTCGGTCTAGAAAACGGGTAGGATTAAGGCAACGCAAATCGAAAGGAGGGTTGATCATGCGCAAGACTATCGCGGCGGTCCTCGTCGGCCTGTTGCTCGTCGTCATGGCCGCCCTGCCGGCCAGCGCGGCCTGCCCCCTCACGAGCCTCTTCCGCAAGGGTTCTTCCGGCTCGTGCACCGGTGGCTCATGCCTCACCGGCCTGCTCAAGAACGGATGCTCCATCGTGCAAGGTTATACGGGGGCTACCGGCAGTTGCAACATCGCGAAGAACTGCGGGATCACCCGGTTGTTCGATCTGCTCGGCAAGCCCTGCGGCAGGTAGACGGCCGTACGTGAACCGCGACGGCATCCGTGTTTCATCGGCCGGGCGCGGGGAATCCCCCCGCCCGGCTTCCTTCCACCCCTCGTTCTTTTCTTATTAAGGCCGCCATCCATGCTCAAGGGACGACCTCCATCTTCGTCATCATCCCCCCGGGAAAAAGGTCGTCATTGACGAGATGATGGTACTCCCCGGCATGGAGGAAATATTCACCCGGTGCCTCGGGGACGACGATCACGTCGTAACTCTGCCCCGATCCCAGGGTAAGGGCGGATTTATGATAAGAGGCGTCCAGGGCGGGGGAGACGAGGGAGAAACCGTCCCCGGCCACCACCCGGCCCGTCAGGCCGCCCAGGACCAGGGTATGGTGCTGAAAACCGGCATTGACGATGCGCAGCAAAACCCGCCACCCCGTCTTAACCCTCAGTCCGGCTCCCCGCGGTTGACTCGGAAGACCGGGATCCCCGGCGGGGGCCAGCGTATCCGGGTAGGAGCGGCCGTTGATCAGCCAACGATCCGGGGCGAAATCCAAGATGTCGTAGGCGGCACCTTGCGCCACGGCTTCGTGCAGGCGGGAATCGATCTCCCCCAGGACGAGGATCCGTTCCCGGTCGTATTCGCTGCCCGTTCCGGCGCCGTAGGCCGTTTGGTAGTTGGGATGCCCCGGTAGATCGTGTCCGGGGGGCCGCACGATAAGAATCCCGTAGAGGCCCATCTGGACCTGGATCTCCGGCTCGGTGCCGCTCTCGTACAGGTAGATACCGGGTTTGACCGCCCGAAACCGATAGGTAAGGGAACTTTCCGCCTCCGGCTCCAGGTAATCGGCGAGGGAGACGATCGCCCCGTCCCGATACTGCGGCGCGACCCGCCGGAAGCCGCCGCCGGCCTCCAGAACCGAGACCGCCTCCTGCCCGGGGAAGATCAGCGAGACCGGTTGGGCAAAGCCGGGATTCTGCAACACGATCTCGACGGTATCCCCCACCGTGGCCTCCAGGACCGGGCCCGGCAGGGTCGGCGCCCCCCCGGCATCGGCGCTGAATCCCCAGAAGGCCAGGGGCCTCCCGGCCAGAAGAATCGTGCCCTGCTTTGCCCAAAGGTTCGCTTGCACCAGCGCCATCTTCCTCACCTTCCAGAAATCAGGGTAGGTCCCGCCCGGCTTCTTCGGGTATAGAACGAAAAGCCGATCCCGGGACCCAAGCCCGGTCCACGAGCGACGAGCGACCGGTGACGAGCCGCGTTTCAAGTCAAGACTCCCACGCCCGGGTCGAGCGAGGAAAAGATCGCGATCATGGTCATCATCCCGCCCGGGAACTCCCCCCAGTTGGTGATCTTGACCTCTTCATGGGAATGGAGCATGAAATGGTATTCCCCGGCTTCGTTGTACGAGACGACGCCGACCGGGATATCCCCTTTCCGGCCCAGGTAGGGGCTGCCGCTCCACATGGTCCAGCCGGCCTCGCCCACGGCGAGATTGCGGATGTTCGGAAGGACGGTGGGGATGGGGTTCTCCGGCGTAAACCCCAGGCCGGACCATTGGAAGATTTGATCGTATGTCTGGCCGGGGTTCACCAGCACCGTAAAACGTTTGTAGGATAGATCGGCGGTTCCGTTCTGCAGGAGCCGGCCGTCGAGGCCCACGATCCGCGTATGGTTCCCGTGGGGATGCAAGGGGTGGCTATCCACGCCGGCCCCGGCGTAACGCAGAAGGACCCTCTCTCCCGGTTGGGCCATGATCATGGCGCCGCGGGGTTGATGGGGCAGATGGGCGACGCCGTCCGGTAACATGGTATCCGGCGCACAGCGGCCGTTCAAGGTCCAATAACGGGGTTTGAAACGGTGGATGGGATAAGGCGTGCCCGCCGCCGTGGCCCGGTGGAGTTCCGGGTCGATCTCGCCGGTGACCAAGAGGTATTCCCGGTCGAACTCGGTGCCGGTGCCGAAACCGTAGGCGGTCTTGTATGCCGGCAGCGCCGGATCGTAATCCGCCGGCCGCACCACCAGGGCGCCGTAGAGCCCCATCGGAACCTGGACCGGCGGGTTGGCGCCGCTGTGGTACAGAAAGGTCCCCGGAAAGGCCGGGGTGAAGCTATAGCTCATGGTCCCACCATCCGGCGCCGCGACATCGGTGAACGAGAACAGCCGGCCGTCGGGGTCGTATTGAGGCCGGGCCGGCCCGCCGCCGGCCTCGATCCGCCCCTGGCCGGAAAAGACGAGCGAGACCGGGACCGCAAGGAGGTTGGTCAGGTTGACCGTCACCCTTTCCCCCGCTCTGGCCAGGAGGAGGGGGCCCGGTAATTGGGCCGGGGCATCGGCCGCCGCCGCGAACCCCCAGAAATAAATACTGTTACCATCCGGGGTGCTGAGATAACCTTCTTTGGCCCAGAGATCGACGGTCGCCATCCGCGTCAACTCCCTTTGCACGTGGTTATTCCACCCTGACCTCGCTCACCATGCCCCCGAAGGTCCTTCCGGCATTGGTGTTCTTGTGATAGTTCCGGTTGAAGAGCGGATAGACGCCCGGCTCCGGCGCGGTGAAAATAACGTCCATCGTCTGCCCGCCCGCGAAATACAGGGTGTTTTTGTAGTAGGACAGGTCTTCGCCGTTTTTGCCCCGCAGCGGTTGCGCGTCCACGCCCACGACGCGGAGGGTGATGCCCAGGATCGTCAGGGAATGCTGCTGGTAACCAAGGTTCACGCAGCGGAGAAGGACCTTTTCCCCGGGAGAGGCAAAAATAAGGCCGGAATACGGCTGCCGGGGCAGTTCCGGCCCGGACCTCACCGTGTCCGGATAGGAGCGCCCGTTGAGCAGCCAATATTCGGGGCGGTACTCGGTCCAGTCGAATCCCTGTACACCGGCGACGGCCGCGTGGGCGTCGGCGTCGAGTTCGGTTACGAAGACCAGATACTCCCGGTCGTACTCGGTGGTCGGGTCGTTGTAGGCGAATCTCCTGCCGGCGAATTCCGGCCGTTTCTCCAGGGCGGGCCGGACGATCAGCGGGCCCACCATACCCATCTGGATGTGCTCCACCGGTTCGAAGTGGCAGTGGTACATGTAGGTTCCCGGATCCCGCGGCCGGTAGTAGTAGACGAAGTCCCGGCCGACCGGCACGGAGAGCGAGGCCTCCGGAACCCCGTCCCAGAGGGGGATCTGGTTGGGGAAACCGTGCCAGTGGATGGTGTGGGAATCGTCCAGATCCGGCCGCGTGGGCATCCCGAGATTGGTCAGGGTGAGGAAGACCTCGTCCCCCTCGTCGGCCTCCAGCAGGGGACCGGGAAGTTGGGCCCGGCCCCGCCGGGCGAAGATCTCCTCCTCCGGCACCCCGGTGAGGTCGACGAAACCGAAGATATAGTGCTCCCCGCCGTCCGGCGTCCTCACCCGGCCGTCGGTGGCCCCGAAACGTCTGGCGACGATGGCCATACCCGCCCCCCCTTTGCCGGTTTCTCCGCACAGTATTCGTAGGCACCCAGGTCGCACCTTCCGCCCCGCGGCCGGCGCCTGCCGTCGAGATCCTTCGCCGGCGCCCGGTAGGTCACGGCGGCACCGTTCCGGATCACCGTGACCGCCCGCGTCCCGCGGTCCACGGCCGGCGCGGAGCGGTCGGTCAGATGGTAGGCGCCGGCCGGTCCCGGCGTGGGGTTGACGATCCTGACCGTCTTGAAGGCGGGCTCCTTACGGAGGGCGGTCACGGCCAGTTCCGTGGTATGGGGCCGTGCGAACCCGGGATCCCCCACCTGGTTCCTGCGTCCGGCCGGATACGGCCGGGAGAGGCAGCAGTATTGAGGGTTGAAAAGACCCGGTGTCCCGAAGACCTCGAGATCCATTACGTTTATCGGATGCGTGTCACCGGGGGCGCCGATACCGGCGATGCCGCCCGCGCCGCCCCCAAGCGTCTGGTCGTAGAAACCGGCCCGGTTATCCCAGAAGATATTGTTGAAGAGCACCGGGTCGCTGAAGCCGGGCGCATCCTCCGGGAGCGTCGCCCGGAAGGCGGCGCTGTGCGCCTCGCTCACGAGCCCCGCTCCGTGGGGCCGGCCGTCGCTGTCCTCGGCCGTGGCGGTGGTGATGTTCCCGGCCACGGTGTTGTTGTAGATGGCCACATTCGCCGCGTCGTCCAGGGCGATGCCGCCCCCCAGGTCGGTGGAGACGTTGTTGACGATGAGGTTGTTGAAGATCTCGATTGGATGGTTCAGGGTCCGCAGCAGCCGGAGGCCGCCGCCGTCGTCGTTGGCCAGGTTCCCTTGGATCAGGTTGGCATAGACGGCCACCCGGCCGGAACCGGTACCCAGCACCGCCGGGGGCATCGGCTGCTCGCCGCCGATCAGGAGGCCGCCGCCTTCGTCGAAGGACTCGTTGTACAGGAATACGTTGTGATGGATCGCGCCGCCGTCGCTTCTGCCGAGATGGGAGAGGCCCCCGCCGTATTCGCCGGAATAATTACCGATCACCTCGGTGTGGTCGATCTCGTATCCGTCCGCGCCGTTAAAGACGGCGATGCCGCCGGCCAGGCTGATCCCGCCGTTCTTGGTGATGCGGTTGTGGTGGATGCGGATCCCCGGGTTGTGGCAGCTGCCGGCATAGGGCTTGCCGATGGTGATGCCGCCGCCGAACCCGCCGCCGTTCCCGCTGATGATGTTATTGCTGATCACCAGATGGGCGCAGTGGGCATGCAGGTAGATCCCGCCGCCACTCTCGCCCCGGGCGCCGGTGATGGTAAAGCCGTCGATCTGCGTCCGGAAAGCCCGGCCGAAGGCGCCTTTCTTCGCCACCACGGTAATGGTCTGGCCCTCGCCCACCGTCCTGAGTCGTACCGGCGGTGCCGTCTCCGGGCCGTCGAAGTCGATCCCTGCCAGTCTGGCCCGCCAGGCCTCCCGGTAGGACCGGAAGAAACGCCCGTCGATCACCGTCGCGGGCGCCCCCATCCCTTGGAGCTTGACGTTCTTGTAGAGGATCGGGTTTTCGTAATAGGTCCCCGGCGCGACCACGATCAGGGAACCGGGTGCGGCGGCATCTACGGCCGCCTGGATGGTGGCCGCCTCCTCCGGCACGCGGATGACGGGCGGCCGGTAGGCGCCGCCCAGGAGATGGAGCGTGAGGCCCACGGCCGTGCTCCGGCCGTCGGCCCGTCTCACCGATAGCTGCTTCGGCCCGCCGGGCATGAACGGCACGGTGAAGGCGATCTCGGTCTCGCTCCAGGCGCGAACGGGCGCGGAGGTATCGTCCAGGTAGACCCGGCCCGCCTTCGCGCCGAAATCCTTCCCGTATATCCGGACCGTGCGCTCGCCGCCGGGTTCGATTACCACCCGGTCCACCCGATGGATCTCCGGCCTTCCCCGCGCGTCCACGGCCGACGCCTCCGGGAGACCCGCCGCCGCGAGCCCGACGGGCGCAAGCGGAAAGACGGCCACATCGGCGTAGGTCGTCTTCCCGGGCCAGACGTCGAAGACCAGCTTCAGACTCTGGTAGTTCGGGTTGTACCGTGGGTTCGGCCGGTCGGGGTCGCCCGGATCGTTCCCGATGACCTGGTACATGCCGGGCGCCACCCCCGAGGGGATGGGTACGTTCCGCGTGTAGCTCGAGGGTAGCAGGACCTCGAAGACCCCGTTGGCGTCCGTATGCACCGTGGTCAGGAGCCGGCCGGTGAAATCGCGGATGCCCACGGGTGTCCAGGGAATGCCCCGTTTCTCTCCGTAATAGATGGAGTCCGGATCGGTCTCCAGGTTCAGGTCGTCCAGGAGCCAGCCGAAGATCCGGCCCGGTACGGGGACCTCGGTATAGATGAAGAAATCCGCGACGGCGTTCATCCCCTCTTCGAGGATCACCACCTTGCGGGCCGGATCGTAACCCGGGGGCACCGGCAGCAGATAATACGGCGGCGGTGCCATCCGCACCCGCGCCGCTCCAACCGCGGCCCGATCCGGATCGGCGGTGAACCGGTCCCCCTCGCCGGTGTTGACCGCGCCCGCCTCGAGCATCTTGAACCCCGGCGGCGGGACCACCTCCACGATGTAGGTGCCGGCCGGCAGCCCCTTTTCCACGGCCTCCGGCGCGCCGTAGTACGGATCGAAGCAGGTCGCGAAGACATAAGCCCCGTCGAAGACGCCGGGCCGGATCTGATTGCCGAGCCGGGGAAGCTCCAGACAGGGTACGGAGTGGCCCTCGGGATCCACGCACCCGGTGGGTTGTTCCCAGCCATCGGTGGTCGTGGTATTGAGCAGCGCGCCCTGGGTGACGGCGCCGGTGGCCGGGTCGATCTCGGCCGCGTAGAGATTCACCCTCACCCCGGGCACCCCCGGTTCGTAATCCTCGGCCACGGCGTAGCGGGGATCGGTCTCATTGCGCATGGTGGCGTAATAGACGATCCCGCTGATCCCGCCGTTCTCTCCCCGCCTGTAAGGGCGTTTGCCCCAATCGATGCGGTTGGTCGAGGCCGCCCAGGTCAGTTCGGCCAGGGTCAGGGCGCCGGGGAACCTCTCCGGGCACCGGACGGGGTTGCCGGCCGGATCCGTGCAGCCGGTAGGGAACCCCGCCGGGACCCCGGGATCGACGGTGCCGGTGGCGCCGGTGTGGGCGAAACGGGCGGACGCCACCTCCGCCACGGCGAAACGCTCGAGTTCGAAGACCTCGGGCAGGACGTAGTGCCCCTTGGGGTCGGTGATGGTACGGTACTGCACGCTCCCGTCCTTGAAACGGGTCCCTACCTCTACATCTGGAATGCCGGGCTCGCCCGGATCGCGCACCCCGTTCCCGTCGGCATCGACGAAGACCGTCCCCTCGATCCGTCCGAACCAGCGCGGGATGCCGATCTCGCCCATGTCCACCGTCTCCCCCGGGGCCACGCGCACCGTGCGGAAGGAGATGATGTGATCCAACGGTTCGTCCCAGATCGCCATCTGGTAGAGGCCGGGCGGCACGTTCTCGATGGTGAAATACCCCCGGTCATCGCCGCGCCCGGTATAGACCTGCCGGTCGTCGCCGCCGATGTCGGTCAAGGCGATCCAGGGGCGATCCACCGGTTCCCCGAGGAGCAGGGGCCGGTCGGGCGGGGCGAATTCCACGACGGTCCGGATCCTTCCCTCGATCGTCCCGGTCACGCCCGGAACCGGCGGGCCGAAGGCCATCGGCCGGACGAAGCCGATCCAGACCAGCGGCGTCCGGAAACCTTCTTCGTAGAGGTAGCCGTCGTTACCCTCCTCGATCCAGGCGTCGATTACCCGCGTGCCCTCGATGGTGGTGGTCTGGATCCAGTCGGTGCCGTCCGGCGGGACGGCCTGCACCGCATACTTGCCGGGCGGCAGGTTCTCGATGACCGCGTCGCCGTTGGCGTCGGTGAGTATTTTGCCGCCGGTGCCCGGCACGGGGATGGGGTTGCCCTCTTCGTCCAGGAGCAGGTTGCCGGAGGCGTCCCGTTCGTAGACGGTCCCGAGCGGGTGGCCGAAATAGTCCACCGTGACTTCATCGATCGTGTCCGCGATGGCGATCCGGAAGCCCGGGAGCCCTTCCTCCAGGGGGAAGTCGTCTTCACCGTTGACCGGGTGGTTGTCGTGGAAGACGTGCACCCTGATCTTGGAGAGGGGCAGCGGATGAGGGTGGAGCCTCACCTCCGCGGTGGCCGTTTCGCCGCCGGTGACCGCGACCCAGGTCCCGCCCAGCTTAAAACCTGGCGCCAGTACCGTGACGAGGTATTTACCGGCCGGAACGGAGGCCTGCGCGGTTTCGCCCTCCGCCACCGCGCCCGCCGCGACCACCGGGCTGTAACTCGCCGTCGGTCTGAGCGAGGGAAAGAGCGCCGGGTCGCGCCGCGCCGGCGGCAGTTCCACCTGGGGATCGCCCGTGTTGTCTTCGTTGATCGAGTACTTAAACGCACGGATGGGTTCGCCGGTGATCGTATTCCTGGCCACGATGGTGATGATCCCGGTGTGTTGGGAAGCATGAATCCCTTTATCCGTCCGGTCCGACCCTCGGGATGGAGTCGCCATTGCCGGGTGCCTCCTTGAAGCGTAAAAGGGAACCGCTGGTTCTTCATTTTATGCCGGCCTCGCCGTCGACGGGGCATTGCGAGGTCACAAGAGGAAAAAAGACGATGGGCCTGCGGCAATATCATGGGTCTATCTCCGGATTCCGGGCAAAAAAATAACCGCCGGTTGAGATCATCCGGCGGTAGGTCGTCTGAAGGGCCGGCAGAGGGGGGCGGACTCCGCGCAGAACGGGCAAGGCCGGCAG
>JAAYXC010000448.1 GCA_012516115.1 Bacillota bacterium
GTAGGAGACGTACTTCGCCAGCCCCTTCGCCGCCTGGACCTTGGTGATCGCCGCCGTCAACGTCGTCTTCCCGTGGTCCACGTGCCCGATCGTCCCCACGTTCACGTGCGGCTTCGTCCGTTCGAATTTCGGCTTGGCCATTCTGATTCCTCCCCTAGCTTGCTTACCTTCTTTACTTTAACGGACAAGGAGTGGGCCAATTATGAACTTACCACCCCCGTCTTTCCACCGTGATAATCTTAGGACCGCGAAGCGCTCCTGGGAAAGACGATGCCCTCGGTCAGAGAAGGAGGTACTTCTTCATACTGGCCGAAGTGCATGTCGTAGGTGGCGCGGCCCTGGGAAAGCGACCGGATGGTCGTGGCATAGCCGAACATCTCGGCCAGCGGGACCATGGCCCGGATGACCTGGGTCCCCGGTCGCGCCTCCAGCCCCTCGATCCGTCCCCGACGACCGTTGAGATCGCCCAGGATCTCACCTAGGTACTCCTCGGGGGTTACGATCTCCACTCGCATGATCGGTTCCAGGAGGACGGGCGCACCGAGCTTGACCGCCTCCCGGAAGGCCAGACTGCCCGCGATCTTAAAGGCCAGTTCCGAGGAGTCCACCTCGTGGTAAGAACCGTCCACGAGCCTGACCTCCACGTCGACCACGGGGAAACCGGCCAGCGGCCCGTTTTGGCTCGCCTCCCGCACCCCGGTCTCGACGGCGGGGATGAACTCCCGCGGGACCACCCCGCCCACGATCTCGTTCTTGAAGACGAGCCCGCTCCCGGGTGGTAGCGGCGCGATCTCGAGCCAGACGTCGCCGTATTGCCCGCGGCCACCGGTCTGGCGGACGAATTTCCCCTGCGCCCGGGCCGGTTGACGGATGGTCTCCCGGTAAGCCACCTGGGGCCGACCCACGTTGGCTTCGACCTTGAACTCCCGCACCAGGCGATCGACGATGATCTCCAGATGGAGCTCGCCCATGCCGGAGATGATGGTCTGGCCGGTTTCGGGATCGGTCCTCACTTTAAAGGTGGGGTCTTCCTCGGCCAACCTGGCCAAGGAAAGCCCCAGTTTGTCCTGGTCCGCCTTGGTCTTGGGTTCGATGGCGATCCAGATGACCGGCTCGGGAAAGGTCATCGCTTCGAGCAGGATGGGGTGTTTTTCGGCGCAGAGCGTGTCCCCGGTCACCGTTTCGCGCAACCCCACCGCCGCGGCGATGTCCCCCGTCCGCACGACCTCCACATCCTCCCGCTCGTTGGCGTGCATGCGGAGGATGCGGCTCAACCTTTCCCGCTTGCCTTTGGTGGCGTTGAAGACCATCGTGCCGGCCTTGACCTCTCCCGCGTATACCCGGAAGAAGACCAGTTTCCCCACATAAGGGTCGGTCGCCACTTTAAAGGCCAGGGCGGCGAAGGGCTCTGAATCATCCGGTCGGCGCCTGATCTCCGTTCCCTTCTCCGGGTCGCTACCCACCACCGGCGGAAGATCGACCGGGGAGGGGAGATAATCCACCACCGCGTCGAGAAGGAACTGGATACCCTTGTTTTTGAAGGCCGAACCGCAGAGAACCGGAGTGATTCTGGCCGCGATGGTTCCCCGACGTAGGCCGGCCCGGATCTCTTCCACCGTAAGCTTCTGCCCCTCCAGGAACTTCTCCAGCAAGGCTTCGTCCTGCTCAGCCACGGCCTCGAGTAAAAGTTCCCGATAATGGGCGGCGTCCTCCGCCATCTCCGGTGGAATGGGGCGTCCCTCGACCTGAGTCCCCAGTGGATCCAGGTAGTAATAGGCCCGCTCCTCGATCAAGTCCACCAGACCGCAGAAGTTCTCTTCCCGCCCGATGGGCAGCTGAAGGAGGACCGGCCGGGTGCCCAGGCGGTCGCGCATCATCTGGATGGCGCGAAAGAGATCTGCCCCCACGCGGTCCATCTTGTTGATGAAGGCGATGCGCGGCACGCCGTACCGGTCGGCCTGACGCCAGACCGTCTCGGACTGCGGCTCCACCCCGCCGACGGCGCAGAAAACGGCGATGGCCCCGTCCAGGACCCGGAGGGCCCGCTCGACCTCGACGGTAAAGTCCACGTGCCCGGGCGTGTCGATAATGTTAATCTGGTGCCCGCGCCACTCGCAGGTCGTCGCGGCCGAGGTGATGGTGATCCCCCGCTCCTGCTCCTGGATCATCCAGTCCATCGTGGCTGAACCCTCATCGACTTCGCCCATCCGGTGCACCTTGCCCGTATAGAACAAGATGCGCTCGGTGGTCGTGGTCTTACCGGCGTCGATGTGGGCCATGATACCGATATTTCTCGTTTTTTCGATCGGGTACCGACGTTCGGACAATCTTTTATCCCCCAACGAACCTTGCCTTCAAGGCAAGGAGGACGAATCACCAGCGATAATGGGCAAAGGCCTTGTTGGCCTCGGCCATCCTGTGGGTGTCTTCTTTCTTCTTTACCGAGGCTCCGACGCCCTGGGCAGCATCCAAGAGCTCGGCGGCCAGTTTCTCGGTCATCGTCCGCTCGCCACGCTCCCGGGCGCTGGTGACGATCCATCGCATGGCCAGGGAGATCCGGCGTTCCGGTCTTACCTCGATGGGGACCTGGTAGGTGGCCCCGCCCACCCGGCGTGGCCTTACCTCCAGGACCGGCATGACGTTCTTCAAAGCCTGCTGGAAGACCTCCATCGGGTCCTTACCCGACTTTTCCCCGATCCGTTCCAGGGCCATGTAAAAGATCCGCTCGGCCAGGCTTCGCTTGCCGCTGTACATGATTTTATTGATGAACTTCGTCACCAGCGGATTATTGTAAATAGGATCCGGCGGAATCTCCCGCCTGGGAACGCTACCCCTGCGCGGCAAAGCTCATAACCCCCCTTACTTCTTGGCCCGGGCCGCGGCGGCCTTCGGCCGCTTCGCGCCATATTTGGAACGACCCTGCCGCCGATTCTGTACCCCGGCGGCATCAAGCGTCCCGCGGATGATATGATATCTGATACCCGGCAGATCCTTGACGCGGCCACCCCGGATCAGGACCACCGAGTGCTCCTGGAGGTTGTGGCCTTCGCCCGGAATATAGGCTGTAACCTCCATCCGGTTGGTCAGACGGACTCTGGCGACCTTCCGGAGGGCGGAGTTGGGCTTCTTCGGCGTCTGGGTCTTCACCACCAGGCACACGCCACGTTTCTGCGGACCGCCGCCCGGACGCATCTCGCCGGTGAGGGTATTATAAGACCACCGGAGAGCGGGAGCCGCGCTCTTTTTGGTTACTTTCTCCCGGCCCTTCCGGACCAACTGGCTGATGGTCGGCAAACCGAAGACACCTCCCATGATTCGTTCTCAAGATCGCAAGACCGCCAGGACGGCCGCGCCGACTTCAATGCCGCAAAAAGCGCCGAGTTCGCGCTGGCCCATCCCGGCCGCCTTGAGCTCCACTCCCCGTTCAGCGCAGGCGTTCACGATCTTGCGTTTAATGTGTTCATCCACATCGTTGGCCAGATAGACCACCCTTACCCGGTCCTGCTGCAACGCCCGTAGAGTCTGCTTCAACCCCACGACCCTCGCCTTGGGGTCACGTGCGAATTCGTGCATCAACAGACCCCCCACCGGACAGGCCTTTCCGGCCAGACACTTCTCCATTTTAGCATTGGGTCGGATCGCTGTCAAGAAATTTACGATTGTACCTTGGCCGCCTGAGCTTCCCCTTCTCCCTCTACATAGATACGAATGTTACGGTAGCGGGACATTCCGGTGCCGGCCGGGATGAGCTTCCCGATGATCACGTTCTCCTTCAACCCCAACAACGGGTCTTTCCGGCCTTTAATGGAGGCCTCGGTCAAGACCCGCGTCGTTTCCTGGAAGGATGCGGCCGAGAGGAAGCTTTCCGTGGCCAGTGAGGCCTTGGTAATCCCGAGCAGCACCGGCCGGGCCACCGCCGGCCGACCGCCGGCCGCCTCTACGCGGGCATTTTCTTCTTCCAGTTCGAAGAGATCCACGAGACCCCCGGGAAGGAGATCGGTGTCCCCGGGGTCCTCCACCTTCCGCTTCCGCAACATCTGACGGACGATGATCTCGATGTGTTTATCGTTGATCTCCACCGATTGCGTCCGGTAGACCTCCTGGACCTCCTGGACGATATACTGCTGCACGCCCCGGATGCCTTTGACCTTCAAGATGTCGTGCGGGTTGGCGGAACCTTCGGTCAGGCGGTCACCGGGTTCCACCCGGGAACCGTCTTTCACCCGGAGACGGGCGCCGTAAGGCACCTGATAACTGCGTTCCTCGCCGTTATCGGTGACGATGACGATGCGTCGCAGCCCCTTGATCTCGGTGAGTTTAACCGTCCCGCCCACCTCGGCCACGATGGACTGGCCCTTGGGTTTGCGGGCTTCGAAGAGCTCCTCCACCCGCGGCAGACCCAGGGTGATGTCGTCGCCGGCCACCCCGCCCATATGGAAGGTGCGCATGGTGAGCTGGGTCCCCGGCTCGCCGATGGACTGCGCGGCGATGATCCCCACCGCCTCGCCCACGTCCACCAGTTTCCCGGTGGCCAGGTTCCGGCCATAGCATCTGGCGCAGACGCCGTAACGGGTCCGGCAGGTCATGACCGAACGAATGGGCACTTCCCTGATCCCGACCTTCTCGATTCGTTCGGCGATCTCCTCGGTGATCTCTTCGTTACGGGCCACAATGAGCTCGCCGGTCTGGGGGTCGAAGATGTCCTCCGAGGCCAGGCGGCCGACGATGCGTTCGAACAAGCTCTCGATGAGCTGGCCCTGGCCCTCTTCGAACTCGCTTTCGTAATAAATGGCGCCCACCCTGATCCCTTCGGTGGTCCCGCAATCCTCTTCCCGGACGATGACGTCCTGGGCCACGTCCACCAGGCGTCGGGTAAGGTAACCCGAGTCCGCGGTGCGCAGGGCCGTATCGGCCAGTCCCTTCCGCGCGCCGTGGGTGGAGTTGAAGAAGTCGAGCACCGAGAGACCTTCGCGGAAATTCGTCTTGATGGGCAGGTCGATGGTCCGACCCGAAGGGTCGTTCATTAAACCGCGCATCCCGGCCAGCTGCGAGAGCTGCTGGAAATTACCGCGGGCCCCGGAGTTGGCCATCATAAAGACCGCGTTGAACTTACCGAAAGAGGCGCGGACGGCCTTCTCCACTTCCTCCTTGGCCTTGCCCCAGATCTCGATGACCTTGAAGTAGCGCTCCTCCGGGGTGATGAGCCCGCGGCGGAGATGGGCCTCCAGCTGCTCTACCTTGGTCTCGGCCTCGGTGATGATGCTCTTTTTGGCCTCCGGGATGGTGATGTCCTTCACCGCGATGGTCGCCCCGGAGAGGGTGGCGTAATGGAAACCGAGCTTCTTGATCCGGTCGAGGATCTCGGCCGTCTGCACTGTGGTATAGTGCCGGCAGCAATAGTCCACGATCCGGCCGAGCTGTTTCTTGTCGATCTCCACGTTCAGATAACCCAGGCCGGTCTGGACGTGCTGGTTGAAGATAAGACGGCCGGGGGTCGTCTCGATGACCCGTCCGTTCACCCGGACCTTGATCCTGGCGTGGAGCTCCACCACCCCTTCGTCTAAGGCCAGGATGGCCTCCTCCGGGTTGGCGAAGTACCGGCCCTCACCTTCGGCCCCGTCCCTGACGATGGTCAGGTAGTAACACCCGAGGACCATGTCCTGGGTCGGGGTGACCACCGGCTTGCCGTGGGCCGGCGAAAGGAGGTTATGGGCCGAGAGCATGAGCACCCGCGCCTCGGCCTGGGCCTCGGCCGAAAGCGGTACGTGGACGGCCATCTGATCGCCGTCGAAGTCCGCGTTATAGGCCGTGCAGACCAGAGGATGGATCTGGATGGCCCGCCCCTCGACGAGCACGGGCTCGAAGGCCTGGATCCCCAGGCGGTGAAGGGTTGGCGCCCGGTTGAGCAGGACCGGGTGCTCTTTGATGACCTCCTCTAAGACATCCCAGACCTCGCTTTTGGCCCGCTCCACCATGCGTTTGGCGCTCTTGATGTTGTGGACGAACCCTTTATCCACCAGGCGCTTCATGACGAAGGGCTTGAAGAGTTCCAAGGCCATCTCCTTTGGTAGACCGCACTGGTGGAGCTTGAGTTCCGGGCCGACGACGATGACCGAACGACCGGAATAGTCGACCCGTTTCCCCAGGAGGTTCTGGCGGAACCGACCCTGTTTCCCCTTGAGCATGTCCGAAAGGGACTTGAGCGGCCGGTTACCGGGCCCGGTCACCGGCCGGCCCCGGCGGCCGTTGTCGATCAGGGCGTCCACGGCTTCCTGGAGCATCCGCTTCTCGTTGCGGACGATGATGTCCGGCGCGCCGAGCTCCAAGAGTCTCTTCAGCCGGTTATTCCGGTTGATGACCCGCCGGTAGAGATCGTTCAGATCCGAGGTGGCGAAGCGCCCCCCGTCGAGCTGCACCATGGGCCGGAGTTCCGGCGGGATGACCGGGATGACCTCGAGGATCATCCATTCCGGTCGATTGCCGGATTTCCGGAAGGCCTCCACGACCTCCAGCCGGCGGATGGCCCGGATGCGACGCTGGCCGCTGGTCTCGCGGATTTCCCGCCGCAGCTCTTGCGATAGGGCCTCGAGGTCGATCTCCTCGAGGAGCTTCTTGATCCCCTCGGCGCCCATATAGGCCTTGAAGTTCTGACCGTACTTCTCCCGCGCCTCCCGGTACTCGTTCTCCGTGAGAAGCTGCTTTTTCATCAAAGGCGTATCGCCCGGGTCCACCACCACGTAGGCGGCAAAATAGAGGACCTTCTCCAGGGCCCGGGGCGACATGTCAAGGATGAGCCCCATCCGGCTCGGGATACCCTTAAAATACCAGATATGCGAGACGGGCGCGGCGAGCTCGATGTGGCCGAGACGTTCCCGCCGCACTTTGGATCGGGTGACCTCGACCCCGCAGCGGTCGCAGACGATGCCCTTGTAGCGGATTCGCTTGTACTTACCGCAGTGGCACTCCCAATCCCGCGTCGGGCCGAAGATCTTCTCGCAGAAGAGCCCGTCCCGCTCCGGCTTTAAGGTCCGGTAATTGATGGTCTCCGGTTTCTTCACCTCGCCGCTCGACCAGGCCCGGATCTGTTCCGGCGAGGCCAACCCGATCTTCAACGCGTCGAAGTTATTGACATCGAGCATAAGGTCTTCCTCCCTCGATGTTTTTAAGCGAGAGAGAAATAATTTCTCACAAAGACACAAAGGACACAAAGATCACAAAGAGTAATTAGATATTAAGTTTTAATGTTTTTACGCTAAAATCATTGAATAATAAATCTTTTTCTTGGTGTTCCTTGTGATCTTTGTGAGGGCTAAAACAAATTTACCACCCCAAAATACACCGAAAACCTCACTCTTCCTCGCCGATCTCCATGGGGATGTCTTCCTCGGCCAGGATCTCTTCTTCGCCTTCTTCACCGGTCTCGAAGGCCTCGACCTCTTCCTCGCCGGTCTCCTCGGGAGCCACCGGCCTCGGCTCAGGCCGCCCTTCGATCTCGAGCCCCAGCTCGCGGGCCATCTCCCGCACGTCCTCTTCTTCCTCTTTGAGCTGGATCTCCTTCGCCTCCTCGCTTAAGACCCGTACGTCGAGGCCTAGGCTCTGGAGTTCCTTGATCAAAACCTTGAAGGACTCGGGCACGCCCGGTTCGGGCACGTTTTCGCCCTTCACGATGGCCTCGTAAGTCTTGACCCGACCCACCACGTCGTCGGATTTCACCGTCAAGAGCTCCTGAAGGGTATAGGCAGCCCCATAGGCCTCCAGAGCCCAGACCTCCATCTCGCCGAACCGCTGGCCGCCGAACTGGGCCTTGCCGCCCAGCGGTTGCTGGGTGACGAGGGAATAAGGCCCGGTGGAGCGGGCATGGATCTTGTCGTCCACCAGGTGGGCCAATTTCATCATATAGACGTAACCCACGGTGACCGGGTTATCGAAGGGTTCCCCGGTCCGCCCGTCGTAGAGGATGGTCTTCCCATCCTCCGGAAGACCGGCCTCTTTGAGCAGAGAAAAGACCTCTTCCTCCGTGGCCCCACTGAAGACCGGCGTGGTGATGTGCAGGCCCAGGGTCTTGGCCGCCCACCCCATATGGGTCTCGAAGACCTGTCCCAGGTTCATCCGGGAGGGTACCCCCAGCGGATTGAGGACGATCTCCACCGGCGTACCGTCGGGCAAAAACGGCATGTCCTCCACGGGAAGGATCTTGGCGATGACTCCTTTGTTGCCGTGGCGACCGGCCATCTTATCGCCCTCGGAGATCTTCCGCTTCTGGGCCACGTAGACGCGGACCAACCGGTTTACGCCCGGCGGTAATTCGTCGCCGTTCTCGCGGGAGAAAACGCGCACATCGACCACCTTGCCGGACTCGCCGTGGGGGACGCGCAGCGAGGTATCCCTGACCTCACGCGCCTTCTCGCCGAAGATGGCGCGCAAGAGACGTTCCTCGGCCGTGAGTTCCGTCTCCCCCTTTGGCGTGACCTTCCCCACCAGGATATCACCCGGCCTGACTTCCGCGCCGATGCGGATGATCCCGTTTTCGTCCAGATCGTCCAGAGCCCCTTCGCCCACGTTGGGGATATCGCGGGTGATCTCCTCCGGTCCGAGCTTGGTGTCGCGGGCGTCGCATTCGTACTCCTCGATATGGATGGAAGTGAAGACGTCGTCGGTCACCAGCCGCTCGCTGATGAGGATGGCGTCCTCGTAATTGTAGCCTTCCCACGGCATAAATGCCCCCAGGACGTTCCGTCCCAGGGCCAGTTCACCGCGGTCCGTGGAAGGACCATCGGCGATGACCTCGCCCCCGGCCACCCGTTGCCCTACCCGGACGATGGGTTTCTGGTTGATGCAGGTTCCCTGGTTCGACCGCTTGAACTTGAGCAACCGGTAATGGTCCACCCGGCCGTCGTCGGTCTGGATGACGATCTCCCGCGCGTCGACCTTCTGCACCACCCCGGCCTCCCTGGCCAGAACCACCGCTCCCGAGTCGATGGCCGCCTTGTGCTCCATACCCGTCCCGATGAGCGGGGCCTCGGTCCGCAATAAAGGCACGGCCTGCCGTTGCATGTTCGAGCCCATCAGGGCCCGGTTGGCGTCGTCGTGTTCCAGGAAGGGGATAAGGGCCGTGGCGATGCTCACGATCTGTTTGGGCGAGACATCCATCAGGTTAACCTGCTCCGACGGTACCTCCAGGATCTTCCCCCTGGCCCGTACGGTTACCCGCCGGTAGAGAAACTTTCTCGTCACCGGATCGAAGGGCTCGGTGGCCTGGGCGATGATGAATTTGTCCTCCTCGTCGGCGGTTAGATAGACGATCTCATCGGTTACCCGGCCATCGACGACCCGCCGGTAAGGGGTCTCGATGAAACCGTATTCATTAATGCGGGCGAAAGTGGTCAAAGAACCGATGAGGCCGATATTGGGCCCTTCCGGTGTCTCGATGGGGCACATGCGGCCGTAATGCGAATGATGGACGTCGCGGACCTCGAACCCGGCCCGTTCCCGCGAGAGCCCCCCGGGCCCCAGGGCCGAAAGCCGCCGCTTATGGGTGAGCTCGGCCAAGGGGTTGGTCTGGTCCATGAACTGCGACAGCTGCGAGCTGCCGAAGAACTCCTTGATGGCCGCCACCACCGGCCGGATGTTGATCAAGGCCTGGGGCGTGATGACGTCCACTTCCTGGATGGTCATCCGCTCCTTGACCACCCGTTCCATCCGGGAAAGTCCGATGCGGAACTGGTTTTGCAAGAGCTCGCCCACGGACTTCAACCGGCGGTTACCCAGGTGGTCGATATCGTCGACCTCGCCCTTCCCTTCCAGCAGGTCGATCATATAGCGAACCACCCCGACGATGTCCTCCCTGGTCAGGGTCCGGACGGCCTGGATCCGCTCGACCTCTTGCTCAAAACGGGCCTTCCAGAGCCGGTATTCTTTCTGGCTCAAGGCGAGACGACCGCCCGCAGGTTGCAAGCCCAGATACTCGGCGAAATATCCCAGGGTCTCCGGAGAAGCGGTGACCACCATCTCTTTGCCCTCGGGCTCGGCGGCTTGCAGGGCAAAAAGCATCCGATCGTAAACCTTGGGCGGGAGGTGGACCCGCCGCCCGGCCTCGGTTTTAATGATGAACTCATCTCGGACCGGAATGTCCAGACCGAGTTTTTTATTGAGCTTATAACGTCCCACCGCGGCCAGATCGTAGCGCCTTGGATCGAAGAAAAGACTCTCAAAGAGGCTGCGCGCCGTGTCCACCGTCGGCGGTTCCCCGGGCCGCAGTCGCTTGAAGATCTCGATCAAAGCCTCTTCCTCGGTCTGGGTGTTGTCGCGTTCCAGAGTGTTCCGAATGGACTCGTGGTCGTCGAAGAGCTCCGAAATCTTCACATTGGTGGTGTAGCCCAAAGCGCGTAAAAGTACGGTGACCGGGAGCTTCCGCGTGCGGTCGATGCGTACATAAAGGACGTTGTTGGCGTCGAATTCGAATTCCAGCCACGCGCCGCGGACGTTGGGCATGATGAGGGCCGAATAGAGCGTCCGGCCGCTCGTGTCCACGGTGGAACTGAAGTAAACCCCCGGCGAACGGACGAGCTGACTCACGATGACCCGCTCGGCCCCGTTAATAATGAAAGTGCCCTTCTCGGTCATGAGCGGGAAATCGCCCATGAAGACCTCTTGTTCCTTGACTTCGCCCGTTTCCTTATTGATCAGCCGGACGCGGACGCGCAGGGGCGCCGAGTAGGTGACGTCCCGCTCTTTACACTCGTCCACGTCGTATTTGGGTTCGCCCAAAGAATAATCGATGAATTCTAGGACGAGATTGCCCGTGAAGTCCTGAATGGGCGAGATGTCTCGGAACATCTCGCGGAGACCTTCTTCCAAGAACCACCGGTAGGAACGTTGCTGGATTTCGATGAGATTGGGGAGATCGAGGACCTCCTCGATCTTGGCGAAACTTAAACGCTCACGGGTGCCGTAGCGAACCTTCTCCGGCAACTCGCTTCACCTCTACCGAAACTTTTACGCCTTTTACGCCTTGTGGCCGGTGGCATGAAGGAAAAATAAGGAAAAGCAAGGCTAGCCCTCGCTTTTCGCTTCTGACCGAGGTCAACTAAATGGAAATTAAATCCAAAAATGTGAAAAAAGATAAGACAACCCTCTCCGTCCACGGAAGTCCGGCGAATCATTATGATACCACAGGCGCGGATCGGTGTCAACAAAAATCTTTTCTCCCGCGGCCGATAGAGGAGAGGAGAAAAACTGGAGAAAACGGAAAAATCAGGAACCATCCCCGGTCGCCCACCTCGCCGACGAAGGCGCTTCGCGATTGCCCCCGGAGAGAGTGGGCGGCCGGAGGTAGGATGAGGAAAGACTCTTCCGACCCGGAGGGCGGGAATTACTTTAACTCCACCGTGGCACCGGCTTCTTCCAACTTGGCCTTGAGTTCCTCGGCCTCTTTTTTGGAGAGTCCTTCTTTCACCGGCTTGGGCGCGCCGTCCACCAGGTTCTTGGCATCGGTCAGGGAAAGGCCGGTGATCTCCTTGACCGCCTTGATGACCTGGATCTTCTTATCCCCGGCGCTCACCAGGACCACGCTGAACTCGGTCTTCTCGGGTTCGGCGGCGGGAGCGGCCGGAGCGGCCTCCGCCGGCACCGCGGCCACCGCCACCGGGGCCGAGGCCGAGACGCCGAACTCCTCCTCGAACGCCTTGACCAGTTCGTTCAGTTCCAGCACGGTCATACCTTTAACGATCTCCAGGACCTCTTTGACTTTGGACATTGTCATTTTCCCTCCTAAAAGATTAAAGGAATATCAACCTGAAGCTTCGCCGGCCCTCTGTTTACGGAGGGCTTCGAGCCCGTAGGCCAGATTACGAAGGGGTCCGGCGAGCACCGTGGCCAGTCCGCGCAATGGCGCCTGGAACGCGCCGAGGACCATGGCCAATAGTTGTTCGCGCGAAGGAAGCTCGGCCAGGGCTTTGACCTCCTCTTCCCCGATGACCCTGCCTTCCAGGACGCCGGCTTTTAGTTCCAGCTTCCGCCGCTCCCGGGCAAAATCGGCCAGGATCTTCGCCGGGGCGACCGGATCCTCGTACGAAAAGGCCATGGCGATGGGGCCGACCAGATATTCATCCAGCCCCTCGATGGCCATCTGGCGGGCGGCCAAGGCGGCCAGGGTGTTCTTGACCACTTTATACTCCACGCCGGCCTCGCGCAGCCGCTTCCGTAACTCGGTCACCTCGGCCACGTTGAGCCACCGATAGTCGGTGAGGACCACCGCTTTGGCCCGGGCAAAACGGTCCCTTACCTCGGCGACAACGGCTTCTTTCTCTGGGCGTGCCAATCTTGCACCTCCCTGTACGATGGTTTTTCGGGCGGACCGGAAAAACGCCGTCCACCACCTGCAACAAAAAACCGCCAAGCCAAAGCCGGCGGTCTTGCAGACCGAATCTGCCTCCCATTCCAGCCTCGGTAGGCGGGCCCTTCGGCCCCTTAAGTCCCGTCGACACCTACGGTCTTTGGCTTTTAAAAAATCTTCCCGGAATATCGCTCGCTAAATCATTATCTCTCCATGGCGGCGGCCGCCGCGAGCTGCGGCGCGACCTTGACCCCCGGGCCCATGGTGGAAGAGACGACGATGCTCTTCAGATACTGCCCCTTGGCCGCCGCCGGTCTGGCCTTGATCACCGCCTCAAGCAAAGTATAGAAGTTCCGGGCCAGCCGTTCGGGGGTGAAAGAAACCTTGCCGATGGGAACGTGGATGATGCCGGTCTTGTCCACCCGGTATTCCACCTTCCCGGCCTTGCTATCGCGAACCGCCTTGGCCACGTCCATGGTGACCGTCCCGGTCTTGGGGTTGGGCATCAGGCCTTTGGGGCCCAGGATACGGCCTAGCTTACCCACGGCGCCCATCATATCGGGAGTGGCGATGGCCACGTCGAAATCGAGCCATCCTTTTTCGATCTCGGCGATGACGTCTTCGGCCCCTACCCGATCGGCGCCGGCTTCCTCGGCCTCTTTGGCTTTCTCGCCCTTGGCGAAGACGAGCACCCGCACGCGCCGGCCGGTCCCCTCGGGCAACACCACCGCCCCGCGGACGTTCTGATCCGCGTGCCGCGGATCCACACCCAGCCTGCTGGCCACCTCCACCGACTCATCGAATTTGGCGGTGGCCGTAGACTTTACCAGTTCCATGGCCTCTTCCGGTGTGTAAAGTTTCGTCCGGTCGATTTTCTTTCTCGCTTCCACATAACGCTTTCCGTGCTTCGCCACGTCAATCCCTCCTTCGTGGTACAAACGGAAGAATTCCTCCCACGATGGTCGTCAATCCTCGACGATTACGCCCATGCTGCGGGCCGTCCCGGCCACCATCCGCATGGCCGCCTCGAGGCTGGCGGCGTTGAGATCCGGCATCTTCTGCGCGGCGATCTCTTTGATCTTTTCCCGCGAAAGCCGACCCACTTTCTCCCGGTTAGGCACGCCGGAACCCTTCTCCAGCCCGATGGCTTTCTTGATCAGTTCGGCCACGGGCGGTACCTTGCAGACGAAACTGAACGTGCGGTCCTCGTAGACCGTGATGACCACCGGGACGATCATCCCGGTCTGGGCCGCCGTCCGCTCGTTGAAAGCCTTGATGAATTCCATGATGTTCAACCCGTGCTGGCCGAGGGCGGGACCGACGGGGGGCGCGGCCGTGGCCTTCCCGGCCGGAATCTGAAGTTTAACGATGGCCGTAACCCTTTTTGCCATAGCATATTCCTCCCGCAAAAACCCTTCCTAAAACCCGGAAGGGAGGCCTTTCTATTCTATCTTCTCCACCTGCGAGAAGTCGAGCTCCACCGGGGTCTCCCGTCCGAACATGGAGACTTTGACCTTAAGCTTGCCCTTCTCGAGGTTGATCCCTTCCACGACCCCGGAGAAATTCTCAAAAGGCCCCCGGATGACGCGGACGCTCTCGCCGATGTTATAATCTATCCGTGGCCGGGGCTCTTCCAGCCCCATATGCCGTAGGATGGTGGCCACTTCTTTCTCCTGGAGGGGGATGGGCCGCGATCCACTACCCACGAACCCGGTCACACCGGGGGTATTCCGTACCACCGCCCAGGAGTCGTCGCTCATGATCATCTCGACCATCACGTAACCCGGATAGATCTTTTTCTTGGTGATCTTTCTTTTACCGTCTTTGTATTCCAGCTCTTCTTCCGTGGGGACGACGATGCGGAAGATCTTATCCCCCATCCCCATGGACTCCACACGACGCTCGAGGTTGGCCTTGACCTAGTTTTCGTAACCGGAATAGGTATGGATCACGTACCACTGTTTCTCCCGGGATGCCTCCACCATTGGCCTCTCTCCTTACCGGCTGAAAAGCCGCAACAAAGACCCGGCGAGGATGAGGTCGAAAAAGAAAAGGATCGCGGCCACCACAAAGACCGAACCGATGACCACGAGCGTGTATATCTGGAGCTGGCGCCGGGTGGGCCAGACCACCCTTTTCAATTCGGCCCAGACGTCACGGAAGAACCGGCCGGGGCCACCGCGGGGTACTTTCTTGGCGTCCACGCCTGTTCGCTCCTTTCCCTCTCAGCGGGTCTCGCGATGGACCGTCACGGCCCGGCAGAACTTGCAGTACTTCCGCAATTCCAGGCGCTCCGGATTGTTCTTCTTGTTCTTCGTCGTCCGGTAGTTCCGGTTCTTGCACTCATTGCAAGCCAGTGTTATCCCCTCGCGCACGACGGTCACCCCCGCTCGCTTGCTCCCGGTAAAAGGGACAAAAATAAAAGACCACCCCGGTGTCTGTCTACCCATTGAAATTTATCATAGAATTAAGGGGGTGTCAAGAGAGAGTCCACCGCGATATAGGGCTGAGGTCAAATCCTTTCCTTCCATAGCGAAAGCCTCCGGGCGGTAAAGGGCGCATTGGTCAGGGAGTGCGCGCCAGACTTTTTTCCGCGGTCCACTTTGGATAATCCGGCCAAGTTTATCCCTTTATAATCTTTGCTTCCATCACGTTCCTGGGATATATTTTAAACTAAGATAAGGAAAATTTTATTTCATTAATCGGAAATCCACCGATAAAGGCAAACCCGTCGAAAGGCGGGGACGCAAAGCCATGGGTCTAAGGCCGTTCTGGCTATGACTGCCAGGTTGCCGGGATTGATTTGTGTTGTGTTTGCTCCGGCACGGAGCTTTTTTTATGGGCTAATGA
>JAAYXC010000449.1 GCA_012516115.1 Bacillota bacterium
ACCCAAGGCTATACCATGACCCCCTTGATCATCATCGGACCGGGGTTTACGGGTGGACGGTTGTTTTCCCCCACCACCAAACGGCCGGGCCTTGTCACCAACACCGATGTGGCCCCTACCATCCTGGCCTTCCTCGGCCTGCCGGTACCGGCCGAGGCCGCCGGCCGGCCGCTGAAGGTCCGTCCGGCCGCCGACGTCTACACCGCACTCAGTACGGAAGAAGCGCGTCTTACCACTGCCGCCTTCTGGCAACAGCCGATCTTGAAGTTCTTCACCGTTTTCTTGGACGGGCTTTTCATCTGCTGCGTCCTGGCCCTCCTCTGGCCGGAGCTCCCGTGGCGGAGGTTCCTGCGCCGGCTTCTTCTTTTGGCCACCGTCATCCCTCTGGCTTTGCTCATTACTCCTATACCTACGAATCCATGGCCGTTCTTGCCCTTTTTCCTCGGGGTGTTGGTGGTCCTCTACGGATTCTTCCTTTTCGCCGGGCGAGATCGTCCTCTTTTCCTCATTTGCCTTGGAACGACCGGAGCCATTCTCGTAGACCAGTTCCTCGGCGCCCCCCTTGCCAAGCGTGCGCTTTTGAGTTACAGCCCCTTGGCCGGGGCGCGGTTCTACGGTTTGGGGAACGAATACATGGGTGTCCTGCTCGGCAGCAGCCTGATGGCCACAGGTTACGCCTATGCGCGCTGGCGCGGTCGCCGGTGGCTATTACCTGGGCTTTTGGCTTTCTTCGTCCTCCTTGCTTTTGTCCTGGTGATGCCCGGCCTCGGCACCAACGTGGGCGGGTTTCTGGCCGCCGCGGTGGGTTTCGGCATGGCCATTCCCGCTTTCGCGGAGAAAAAGGTGGCCCGGCGTAATCTTCTCCTCTATTTCGGCGCCGCCTTTGCGTTTCTTATCCTTCTCGGTATATTGGACTCTTTGCGTCCCACCCATTCCCAGACGCATCTCGGTCGACTGGTGGCCGCCATGCGTACCGGTGGGTTCGGTCCGTTTTGGGAAGTCGCCCGGCGGAAGCTGGCCATGAACTTTAAATTGATAAGGTTCAGCGGGTGGTCACGGGTGGTCTTCTTCGCCCTTCTGGGCATGGCGATAACGGCCGTCTTCCCTCCGGAGCGCGGCCTCCGTGCGGTCCGGGCGCACCCGGCTATGATGAAGGCTTTATGGGCCTCCCTCGCCGCGGCCGCCGGGGCTCTGGCCTTTAACGACTCGGGCATCGTAGCCGCCGGTACGTTAATCGTTTTCCCCGCCGCGGCCTGGTTCGATCTGCTCCTCGTGGAACACCCGCCCGACGGCTAAAGGTCCAGGGACCCAATGCGCCGCGCTCGCGTAGTATTTCGCCCGCTGTTTTCAGCTTCTGAAGGTCGGGAGAAAGGGAAAGAAAGTCTTCTTTTTTCCTCCTTGCACACCCCTTGACAGATTTACCCGGCACGGGCTATACTCACATTGTGAATTAGTGCACTATAATAATAGTTCACTGGAGAAAAAGGAATTCTTCCATCATTAAGGTAAGGAGTAGAAAACATCCAGACCAACCCAAAAGGGGAAACGGAGAAGGGGGGGGAACCTCATATGGCCGTAGTGGCGACCAGGGGCCTCACCAAAAATTATCATAACGGCGGGATGGAAGTCCCGGCCCTCCGGGGGATCGATCTCGTCCTTGAAGAGGGGGAGTTTACCTCCCTGGCCGGACCTTCGGGTTCGGGCAAGACCACCCTCTTGAATCTCCTCGGTTGCCTGGACCGGGCGTGTGACGGCGAGATCCTCCTCGACGGGATCGAGGTGGGAAACCTCTCGACGACGGAACAGGCGAGAGTCCGGCGCGAGAAGATCGGCTTCATCTTCCAGACCTATAACCTTATCCCCGTCCTCACGGCCTTCGAGAACGTGGAGCTGCCTTTGGTCCTCCTCCGGCGTTATTCGGAAAAAGAGATTAAAGAGCGCGTCCTCCGCATCCTGGCCGAGGTGGGACTCGAAGGTCTGGAACATCGCCGCCCGGGCGATCTCTCCGGCGGCCAGCAGCAGCGGGTGGCCATCGCCCGGGCGCTCGTCAAAGAACCGCGGCTCGTCCTGGCCGATGAGCCCACCGCCAACCTCGACTCGGAGAACGCCAAGGCCATCCTCGATCTCATGCGGCGGCTGAACGAGACCCGTGGGGTGACCTTCCTCTTCTCCACCCACGACCCGTTGGTCATGGAGTACGCCACCCGCCTCATCACCCTGCGGGACGGTCGCATCGTCAAGGACGAAAGGAGGTAGGAAGATGTTCGATTTCTACCTCCGCCTGGCGGCGAAGAACCTCTTCCGGCACAAACGGCGCACCTTTCTCACCGCGGCGGCCATCGGGGTGGGGGTGGTCTTCTATCTATGGCTCGACTCGTTCCTACTCGGCTTCGAGAAGGACGCCCTCGGCAACATCCTCGACCACCAGACGGCCGAGGTCCAGGTGGTGACCAAGGCCACGGTCGAAGAGGACAGCCCGGAGTTGAAGAAGACCCTCATTCCGCGCGGCCTGGAGTTGGCGAAAGAGATCGCCCTCCTTCCCGGGGTCCGGGCCGTCTCGCCGCGACTTTTCTTCCCGCTTACGGCCGGAAACGGCCTCGACGAAATCCCCCTTTTGGGCGTGGGCGTGGATCCGGCCGCCGAGGCGGCGACCTTCACCAACGCGCGTTTCGTCAAGGCCGGCCGCTGGCTTGAGCCCGGTCAGGCCGAGGCCGTGCTCGGGGAGAAGGTGGCGCGGCTTCTTGAGCTCGGGGTCGGCGATACCCTGATCGTGCGGACCCGGACGCGGATGAACACCGTCCAGGCGTTTGACCTCACCATCGTCGGCCTTTTGGCCACGCCGAACCCCAACGTCAACGAGGGATGGCTCTTCCTCCCCCTGGACTTCGCCGGCGCGGCTCTGGCCACGGAGGGGACCGTCTCCCAGATCGAGGTGAGGGGCCCGGCGGCGAAAGAGGCCGACCGTCTGGCCACGCGGATAAAGACGCTCCCCGGGCTTCCCCCGGGCGTCGTGGTGCGGACCTGGCGGGAAAGCGCCGCGGCTCTCCTGGCCATGCTCCAGGCGGAACGCCAGTATGATTCGCTCTTCCTTCTTTTGGTAATAGCGATCGCCGTGATCGGAGTCATCAACGCCATCCTCCTCGCCTCGCTGGAGAGGGTCCGCGAGATCGGGATGCTGAAGGCCCTGGGGATGACGGAACGTCAGATCAGATGGGTCTTCGTGACCGAAGGGATACTCCTCGGTGGGTTGGGGTGGCTCTTCGGCGCCCTGATGGCCCTGCCCATGAATTACTGGATGGTGGAGATAGGTTACGATTTGGAGGCCTTTTTGGGAGAGATGACGGCCGATTTCGGCTACGCCATAAGCGGGCGCGTTTACGGCGTCTGGAACTGGGGGACTTTCTTGGCCGCGTTTTTCATCTCCCTCCTGGTGGCGCTTGTAGCAAGCTATTTCCCGGCCCGAAAGGCCTCCCGGCTCGATCCGGCCGTGGCCTTGCGACGGCTCTGACGAGGGGGTGGGGAGATTGTCTTTCCTTTTCAAGATGGCCTGGCGGAACATCTTCCGGCAGCGGAGCCGGACCCTCTTGAGCCTTTTGGCCATCGCCGCCGGGGTGGTGGCGGTGATCTTCAGCAAGGCCTGGATCGATGGGATGATGGCTTCCCTGGAGGGCTATACCATCGATCTCACCTCCGGCCACGTCCGCCTTATCCGGCCGGAGTACCGGGTGAAGGAACGCCTCCTCTCCCTGGCCTATCCCCTGGGGGAAGAAGGCCCGGGGTATGCCCGTCTGGTAGAAGACCTCCGGCACCTGCCGGGAGTCGCGGCGGCCACGGGCCGCATCCGTTTCGGTCTCCTCCTCGCCCCTCTCGCCGGGGAGAAACAGCTGGCCCTGCAAGGAGTGGGAGCGGAACTCGCGGCCGAGGACCGGGTGGCCCATCTGGGGCGTTTCCTGCGGGGCGAAGGCGAGGGCCGCCTACCACTACCGGGACGACAGGAGATCCTGCTCGGGAAGACCACCCTCCGCAAACTCGGCCTCAAAGTGGGGGATAAAGTAAACGCCGTCTTCAATACCTCTTTCGGATCTTTCAAGATCGCCACTTTCCGCATCGTGGGGGCCATCGCCAGCGGCCTCATGTACCTGGACGAGTCCACGGCCTACATCCCGCTGGATGTGGCCATGAACCTCCTCGAGCTCCCCGACGCGGTCACCGAGATCGTGGTCTTCGCCGACCGGATGGAGAAGACCCGGGAGCTCCAGCAGACGGTCGAGGCCTACCTGCGCCAAAAAGGCCTGTCCTATACGGCCATCCCCTGGACCGAGCATAACGAGCTCATCGCCTATATGGAAAAGATAAAAGGTTTTTATTCCCTGATCTACTTCGCCTTCATGGTCTTGGCCTCTTTTGTCGTTTTCAACACCATGATGATGATCGTTTCCGAGCGGACGCAGGAGATCGGGATGCTGGCCGCCCTGGGCTTTGCCCCCGGCGGGCTCCGACGGCTCTTTTTGGCCGAAAGCTTGCTTGTGGCCTGCGGCGGCAGCATCCTGGGGGTACTCTTCGGCGGCGCGGTAAACTGGATTCTCGCCAAAGTGGGCTTCGACCTCTCGGCCTATATGGAGACGAGCGCGCCGGCCATGATGCTTCCGCCCAGGATCTATCCCAGCTTCAGATGGGCCGACCTCTTCTTCGCCGCGCTGCTCGGGGTGGTGGTGACCGTGTTCGCGGCGTACCTCCCGGCGCGCCGGGCGGCCCGGCTGCACCCCACCGAGGCGTTGCGGACGATCTAATTATGTTATGCGGTCTCCGAGGAGGTAAATAAACCATGAAGAAGACCAGAATCTTCATCCTTTCCCTCTCCTTGCTCGCCGCCGTGGCCGCGGTGGGTTTGGGCTTCTCCGCAGCGGAGATCCTGCGCGCGGTGGAACGAAATGAAGAGTTCACCACCCTCTACTACGAGGCCCGCATGGAGATCCAGGTGGGCGGCCGCCGGGTGACCAAGACCATGCGCGGTTGCGCCCAGGGGAACGAGAAGGGCCTGGTGGAGTTCACGAATCCCCGGGACCTCGGGACGCGAATCTTGAAGATCGGCGACGACCTGTGGTTGTATTCGCCCACCGCCGAAGAGGAGGTCCGGCTCTCCGGCGACATGCTCCGCCAGGGCATGATGGGAAGCGACATCTCTTACCAGGACGCCCTGGAGTACGAGCACCTCACC
>JAAYXC010000450.1 GCA_012516115.1 Bacillota bacterium
CCGAGGGCCCGGGCGGCTTCGACGAATTCCATCCGCTTTAAGGAAAGGATCTGCCCGCGCACGAGCCTGGCCAGGCCGGCCCAGCCCGTGAGCCCGATGGCGAGAAAGATGGTGAAAAGCCCCCGACCCAGGACGGTCACGAGGATGACGTTAAAAAGAAAAGTGGGAAAAGCGTACATGATATCGACGATGCGCATGATCGCGGTATCGACGAGCCCACCCCGGAAACCGGCCAGGGCGCCGAGGAGCACGCCGATGAAGAGGACCACCACCTGGGAGCCGAAGGCCACGATCAGGGCGTTGCGGATGCTGTAAAGGATGCGGCTTAACTGATCGCGGCCCAGATCGTCGGTGCCGAAAAGAAACCGCAGGCTCGGCGGCTCGAAGACGTGGTCGTAGTGGGTCTCGTCGTAAGGGTACGGCGCGATGACCGGGGCCAAAAGCGCGACGAGGATCAAGAAGATCACGAAGATCCCGCTCGCCACGGCCATCTTGTTCTGCTTGAAGCGGCGCCAGGCCGCGGCCCAATAGCTCACGCCCCGGACCTCCGCCCGGCCGAGGGGTGGACCAGCCGGTCTGACGATGGTAGTCGCCTCGTTCGCCATGCTCAGACCCCCTACTCTAACTTGATGCGCGGATCCAGAAGGGCGTAGATGAGGTCGACCAGGAGATTCATCACCATCACCGAGAGGGCCAGGATGAAGGTGGAAGTGACGAGGAGCGGATAGTCCCGGTAGCCGGCGGCGGTGACGAAGAGCTGGCCGATCCCGGGAACCCGGAAGACCTGTTCGATCCAGACGGCCGAACCGGCCAGGATCCCGGCCAGGGTCGGCCCGATGACGGTGACGATGGGGTGAGCGAATTGCGGAGGGCATGCTTGAGGATGACCGTGCGCTCGGGCCCTCCCTTGGCATAGGCCGTCCGGATATAATCCTGGTTTAAGGCATCGAGCAAGCTAACCCGCATGAACCTGGCGATCACGGCCATGGGCCCTAGCGCCACGGCGATCACCGGGAGGATCATATGCCGAAAGGTCCCCCACCCGGAGGTCGGGAGCCATCCCAGGGTCACGGCGAAGAGGATGATAAGGAGGACGGCCACGACGTAGGCCGGGATGACCTGGCCGATCATGGCGAAGAAGGTGGCCGTGTAGTCGAGCCAGGTGTTTCGTTTGAGGGCCGCCAGAATTCCCAAGGGGATTCCCACCAGGACGGCCAGCCCCATCCCCAGGAGCCCGAGGGTGAGGGTGACGGGGAATTTTTCTTTGATGAGATCTTCAATATTGACGCTGGGATTCGAGAAAGCCGGTCCGAACTTGAACTGCACCGCATCCTTGAGATAGATCAGGATCTGCTTCCAGAGGGGCTGATCGATGCCGTATTTTTTCTCGAATCCGCGCCGGAGGATCTCCACTTGTTCCTTGCTCAAGCTCGTCCCGCCGGCCGCCGTCTGGTAGCGCTGGATATCGAAGAAATTACCCGGCGCCGCGTACATCAAGCAATAAGTGATAACGGTAAGCACCACGATGGAGAAGGCAATGGTCAAAAGCCTTTTACCGAGGTACTTCAAGAAAGACATAAAGGCACCCCTTTCGTCAAGGGCATCGTTGATAAGAAAGCGCGGGAAGGAGCGGGAGGGCACCCGTGGGGCCCTCCCGTCATCACCTTAAAGTCACTTCACGTTCATGTACTTGAAATTGAAGACCGCCGGACCCCAGGAGAACTTGTAGATCATGAGGCCCTGGATGTTCGGCCGCTGGACGTACTGGGCTTTGTCCATATAAAGCGGGACCATGTAGTACTGATCTTGGAGGATCTGAAGTGTTTTCGGGGCGATTTCAATGGCCTTGTCGAAGGGGGTGTTGAGCATCTCGTATCGGAGCCGCCGTCCCTGTTTGTTGGTCTCGCTCATCCCGTTGTACTCCACCTGAAATTGTTCCTCGCCGAGGAGGATCCGGTTGGCCTGGCGCCAGGCTTCGGTCTTCTCCTTGTCCGTCGCGGCCTTCTTCCATTTCTCGTAGACCTCGTCGAACTGTTCATCGAAGGTCGGCTTCTGCATCATCTCGGCGACCCAGTACTTGCTCGGCTCCTTGGCCACGATCTCCTTCTTGGCCGCCAAGAGCTTCTCTTTCTTCTCCAGGAGCGGCTGCCAGTCGGCGGCGGTCAAGCCGCCCTCTTTGGTCAGATAGTCTTCACGGAGCTGGTAGAGTTCATAGGACTTCTTCCGCACGGAGGACGGATAGTCATAGTACCACAGGGTGTGACAGGCGTTCTTGAGCAGCGCGCCCGATTCGAAGAAGTTCATCGGCCCGGAGATCCTGGTGAATCCCGGCGCCGCCTCGGGCGTCCAGTTGGCCCAGACGTACTGGTTCCAGTAGAGGCCGCTCTCGATGTTTTCGATCAGGACGTTGACACCGAGGTTCTTCTTCCACTGGTCGACGATGAACTCGACCTCGGGCATGTTCCCGGTGATGTAGAACTTGAGGGTGGGCAGGCCCTTCCCCCCGGGATAACCCGCCTCGGCCAGGAGTTTCTTGGCCTGGGCCGGATTATAGGGGATGGCTTTGAGTTTCTTGCCGATGGGGTCGTTATCCGTCCAGAACTTCCCGATACCCACGGCCCGGCCGGCCAGGACGGTCCTGGCCAGGGTATCCCGGTCGATGGCCATGGCGAAGGCCTGGCGGAGCTTCTTGTTGTCCATCACTTCGTTGAAGCCGCGGGAGACCTGGTAGCCCGACCAGAAGAGATCGTTCAAGGTCTCGTGGAAAGCCTTCTTCAACTGGGCGTTGGACTGCACGAACTTGTATTCGGCCACGTTGCCGATCCAGGCCAGATCCAGTTCGCCGGCCTGATAGGCCTGGAGTTGACTCGCGCCGGCGGGGAAGTTCTTCAAGATGATCCGGTCGACGTTCCCGCATTCGCCCACGTAGTTCTTGTTCTTGACGAGCACCGCTTCTTTCCGGTCGGTCCAGGAGACGGGGGTGTACGGCCCGTTACCCACGAAGTTGCCCGGCTTCCACCAGTCGTTACCGAACTTCTCCACGGTCTTCCGGTGGAGCGGCATGGCCGCGCCCGCCACCAACCAACAGTTGAAATCGTACCTGGGCGTCGCGAGCTTGATCTGGAGGGTGTAATCGTCGAGGGCCTTCACCCCGAGTTCATTCGGAGGAAGAGCGCCGGACTTGACCCCCCAGGCGTTCTCGATGAACTGGAGGGGACTGGCCCACATCGGCACATCGGGGAGGGAGGGACCGGCCACGTATTGATAAGTCCATTCGAAGTCCCGGGCGGTCACCGGATCGCCGTTGGACCACTTCTTGTCCTTCCGGAGGGTGAAGGTCCAAGTCTTGCCGTCTTCGGAACAGGTCCACTTCTCGGCCAGAACCGGGACGACCTTCACCCCGCCCAGGCCTTTGGGGGCGGGAGCGTAACCGAAGAGGCCCTCGAAGATGGTACCCTGGGCCAGGATGTGCTGGGCCTGCCAATAGAAGGGGATGAAGCTGGGGATGTTATCGAAGAAGGGTAGCTGAACCACGTTTTCTTTGGCGACGACCCCGGCCACACCGGCCACAACAAGGAAACATCCGAGGAGGATTACCGCCCAAAGCCTCACTGCACGCAAGTCGTTCCTCTCCTTCCTTTTTTCGGTATGGTCTCACGTGGCAACGTCGCAAAGAACACCGTTTCTCTCCGTTTTGTCTTCCATCACCCCTTTCTTTCGACCCTCGGGTTACTTTAGCCACAGCGGATTTTCACCCGTCTGCGCCGTCCTTCTCTCACCCCCCTGATGGACGCTGGTCTTCGAACCTCGAACCGTTCTTCTCGGGCAGGCCCGATGCCATGTGCTTTACGGGTACGTCGTGGTGACCTCCGGGTATCCGGCCGGATTCCTCCCCGGTATGGTGCGACCCCGACGAGGCCCGAACCACCAGTTCGGTCTCGATGGCGATCGTTTCCCGGGGATAACCGGGGTTCTCGAGTCGCCAGGCGAGGAGCTCCATGGCCCGCTCTCCCATCCTTTCTTTAAAGACGTGGATGGTGGTGAGGGGCAGACGGTTCGTCCCGGCCAGATCGATGTCGTCGAATCCGACCACGGAGACGTCTTGGGGAACCCGAAATCCCATTTCCTCCAGGGCGACGATGAGCGTAAGGGCCACGCTGTCGTTGGCACAGAGGAAAGCCGTGGGCAGTTCCTGTACCCTGCGCAAGGCCGCTTTAACCTCGGCCGTGTCCCAGTAGTGCCATACCGTGGGGGCGGTGATGGCCGGACTTCCTTCCTCGGGCAGGCCCAGGAGACGCCTGGCCCCAACGAACCCTTCGTAACGGCGGCGAAAACTGCTGGCATAAGAGAGATCGCCGAGGAACCCGATCTTCCTGTGACCCAGGGCGGCCAGATGTCTAACGGCCAAAGCCGCTCCCCAGGCGTCCGCGGTCATGACCGCATCGAAAGCATGCTCGCCGCCATCCACGTCCACCATGACCACGGGGAGGGACTGGGCCCGCAAAAGATGCAAAAAGACCGGGTCGAACTCCCCCACGGCCAGAACCCCGTCGACGTTCCGCTCCCGCAGGGCCGGTGGAAGAAAGCCCGTCTCCTCCTGTTCGGCTTCGATGGTGGCCACCATCAGATTGAGCCTGCGCCGTCTGGTGGCCGCTTCGACCCCGGCGAGGACCCGGGGCCAGAAATAACGATCGCCGGTGAACCTGAACTGTTCCACCAGGAACAAAACATTGCGGGTGCGAAAAGAATTCGCCATACCACGGTGACGGCCGAGGTAACCCAGGCGCTGGGCCGTCTCCAACACTTTATTTCTCGTCTCTTCGCTGCCCCCCGCTCCACCCCCGAGGGCCCGGGCCACCGTAAACCGGGAAAGCCCCAGTTCCTCGGCGATATCTTGCATGGTTACTCTGGCCAAACGCTAACCCCTTTTTCTGCTTCATTACACCGGTTATTATATGTCACAAATTAGTATAACATAACTCCATAATATCCGTCAACATGTGAGGACAATAAGCCTCCTTGTCCTCTTCGAAAAAACTGACTCCCTCTACGGAGGAACACCGGTATAACCAGGTTATCCTGGCGATGGTCTCGTGAAACCTTGCTCCTGAAGTAGCCTCTTTTCGTCACAATTTAGGTGTAATCGTATCGATATGTAGACAAGAAGATTAGCAAGATGGGAGGATTTCTTTCCGCCTGGACGAATAAAAACAAAGGATAAGGCGCCACTCGCGTAGGAGGGGGATGGGGATTGAAGAAGGTCACATTAAATGGAATTTGGCTCCTAACACGTATTGCCACCGGTGAGACCTATCACGCCATGGTCCCCGGAGTCGTCCATACGGATCTCATGGCCGCCGGAGTCATCGGCGACCCGTATTGGCGCGATAACGAACGTAAATACCTCTGGATCGGCGAGGAAGACTGGCTCTACACCAAGGAGTTCACCGTGGACGAAGACTTTCTTGTCCATCGTGCCCGGCGGCTTATCTTTGAAGGGCTCGATACCTGCGCCGACATAAGCCTTAACGGCCGCCTCCTGGGCCACACGGCGAACATGTTCCGGCGCTATGAGTTCGATGTCGCGGCAATCCTCAAGCCCGGGAGAAACGAGCTCACCGTGACCCTCGCCTCGCCCCTGCGGCGCGCAAATGAAATCGCCCGGTCCTATCCCTTCCGTATACCGTACATCGAGGGTGGATTCTTCGCCGGCCGGACGGACCGGAACATGCTCCGCAAGTGCCAGTGCCATGCCGGTTGGGACTGGGGTCCCACCTTCCTCACGGCCGGTATCTGGCGCGACGTGGAACTTCTGGCCTACGACGAGCTCCGGATCGATTACATCAAACCCCTTCAGTTCCACGGGGACGGCCGGGTGGAGGTCCGCGTCATCGTTTACGTGGACGTGGCCCGGGCCGGCACCTATGAGTTTACCCTCTCCCTCTGCGGAGAAGTCGCCTCCCGCCGGGTGGAGCTGGCCGAAGGCAAGGGTTCGGTCGAACTGTCGGTGGCGATCGTCTCCCCCGCCCTCTGGTGGCCGCTAGACTACGGGCTGGCGACCCTCCATGAACTCGCGGTCACAATCATGGGAGAAGACGGCCATGAGGTAGCCGTGGAACGCCGCCGGATCGGCCTCCGCCGGGTGGAACTGGTCCGGAAACCGGATGAGTACGGCGAAAGTTTCTTCTTCAAGATCAACGGGGTTCCCGTCTTCCTCAAAGGTTACAACTGGATCCCGGCCGACTGCTTCACCTCCCGGATGAACCGGAAGGTCTACGAGGAACTCATCACCGGCGCGGCCGCGGCCCACGTCAACGTCCTGCGGGTTTGGGGCGGCGGGATCTACGAAAAAGAAGACTTCTACGACCTCTGCGACGAGAAGGGGATCCTCGTCTGGCAGGACTTCATGTTCGCCTGCGCCATGTACCCTTGGGACGACGATTTCCTCGCCAACGTGGCCGCGGAGGTCGTCCACCAGCTCCGCCGGCTGGCCTGCCACCCGTGTGTCTTCCTTTTCTGCGGCAATAACGAGAACGAGGGGGCCCTGGGCTGGTTCCCGGAGACCAGGGCCAACCGAGATCGGTTCGTCGCCGGCTACCACCAGCTCTATCTTGCGACCATCGGCCGCCTGGCCGCCCGCGAGCGGCCCGACCTTCCCTACTGGCCTTCCTCGCCCTCCAACGGCCCGGAGGAATACGGGGACCCCAACGATCTTACCCGCGGGGACGTCCACTACTGGCGGGTCTGGCACGGCGGCCGGCCTTTCACGGACTACCTGACCGTCAGACCCCGCCTCGTCTCGGAGTTCGGTTTCCAGTCCCTGCCCAGTATCGAAACCCTCCTTACAGTCATGGAACCCAGGGATGTCAACCCCTCCTCGCCGATGATGGACTATCGCCAGCGGAGCCGGAGCGGGAACAAGGCCATTATCGCCCAGATGATGGAGGAATACCGACTGCCTTCGGATTTCGCCGGTTTCGTCTATTTAAGCCAGGTCCAACAGGCGGCGGGGATGAAACTCGCCTGCGAGCACTGGCGGCGGAGCAAACCTGTGACCATGGGTACGATCATCTGGCAGCTCAACGACATCTGGCCGGGGCCTTCCTGGTCGGCCATCGAATACGGCGGGAAGTGGAAGGTCCTCCACGCCATGACCAGGCGGTTCTTCGCCCCCCTTCTTCTCTCGCTGGCCAGGTCCGAAACCGGGGTCGAGATCTGGGGGACCAACGACCGCCGGGAACCGGCCGCCGGGGGTTTCTCCCTGGAGCTTTGGAGCTTTACGGGGGAAATCCTCCGTAGTTGGCCGGGTGCTTACGCCCTCGCCCCGGGAGAGAATAAATGTCTCTTCCAACTCTCCCGGGGCGATCTCTTGGCCGGAGAAGATCCCACCCGTGTCTTCTTGGTCCTCCGCGGCGGGGAAGAGGGCGAGTCCTCCCCGAACTGGGAATTCCTCGCGCCGGTCAAGGCCTGCCACTTGCCGCAAGCGGAGATCGCGCTTGCCACCTCCCCGGTGGGGGATGATACCGCGTTCCTGCTTCTCGCGGACCGGCCGGCCTTTTACGTATGGCTTGAGATCCCGGGCCGACGTGGGATCTTCAGCGATAACGCTTTTCTCTTGCTGCCGGGGGAGAAAAAAAGGGTCATCTTCACCCCCCGGGACGGAAAAGGACCCTTGCGCAAGGAAGAGATCCAGATCAAGCATTTGGGAAAGACATGAGGACGTATTCGGATAAGCCGAAGGGGAGAGCCGAACGAAGGGGAACGGGGTGACCCGTCCTCCGCCGTGGCCACCCTGCGAAAGGCGAAATATCGTTCTATATCGAAGCGAAAAGGTCGAAGCCGTCCGGGTGAATGATACACTCAAACGCTTGTTTCTAGCCTTGGCGCTCGGTCTTGCGTTGACTTTTGTTATCGCCGGCTCCGCTTTGGCCGCTCCGAACCTTTCCGCGTTCGACGGCGGAACCATCTCCATTCCACCTATGGTTGCCTAACGTCAAGCCGGCTTCTTCAACTTACCGTCCGATTACATATATGTTCCCCAGAGGCCCCTCATCAGCCAAAACCCTCGTTAGAAGGACCAAAAAACGAAGATTTCTTCCCACTCCGCGAAGGAATCGGCCTTTTTACGTCGAAAATCTGCGCATATATCTCGGTCGTCCCGCTTGTGACCGACCGAAACCGAAAAAGGAGTGGTAAACCGATGAGAGTCCTGCGGGGGGCGTTTTGGGGCGTCTTATTGGTGGGCCTTGTTTTCTTTGGGGTGGGTTGCAAGGGAAAAAAGAACAACGTTTTAAAGGTGGGTTCCGATTGCACCTATCCGCCCATGGAATTCCAGGAAGGGGATGAGATCAAGGGCTTCGATATCGATCTCATCAAGGCCATCGCCGAAGAGATGGGCCGCGAGGTGGAGATCGTGAACGTAGGTTGGGACGGTATCATTCCGGGATTGATCAACGGAAACTACGATGTCCTCATCTCCGCCATGACCATCACCGAGGAAAGGCAGGCCCAAATCAATTTCTCCGACCCGTATTTTACCGCCGGACAATTGATCCTGGTCCGGGCCGATGACGATCGCATTAAAAGCGACAAAGATCTGGTGGGAAAGAAAGTAGGGGTCCAGACCGGGACCACCGGCGATATCACCGTCTCCGCCATGGAGGGGGTGACCGTGGTAAGGTTCAATACCAATCCCGATGCCGTTCAGGAACTTCGTAACGGCGGCGTGGACGCCGTGGTAGCCGATTCGACCACCCTTATGTGGGAGGCGACCAAGGACGAGAAATTGAAGCTCGTGAGTAGAACGCCTTTCTCAGAAGAGTATTACGGGATAGGAGTAAAAAAGGGCAACGACAAACTCTTAAACGAGATCAACCGGGCCCTCGCCACCATTAAGAAGAACGGAAAATACGATGAAATCATGGAGAAATGGTTCGGAAAATGAATTTAGGTATAATGCCGACGCGAATTCGCCCGGCGGGTTCACCCCGCCGGGCGCTTCCCCGTTTTTTTGATGATGGGAGGCCTTTCAGATCCTTGCGATTGGTGATTCTGTTTAGTCTGGTCTTCTTCCTCTTTTCGGTCCGGACGGCTACCGCCGTAGCCGTAGAGGAAACCTGGGTGGTGAGGGTGGAATCGAAACCCTCCGGCGCCCGGATCTATCTCAATGGTCGTGATACCGGGTTTACCACCCACCATCTCTTCACCGGTCTCCGGGAGGGGAATTAGCGTTTCCCGGCCAAGCTCCCCCGACGTAACGACGATAGCAGGGTGATCGAGCTTTATCCCGGCCGTCCAAAGGAAGTCGTCCTTACCCTCTATCCCAGCCTCAAGACCTGGGATTTCCTGCACCTGATCTTCCCCCTTCTCCTTAAAGCCGCCTTGATGACATTGATTCTTACGGTCGTCGCGGTAGGAAACGGGATCATCATCGGTACGTTCTGCGGCATCGGCCGCTTGGCCAGGAATCCATTCATCCGGTTTTTGACCGCCATCTACGTAGATTTGATAAGAGGGACACCGCTTCTCGTCCAAATTTTTATGGTCTATTTCGGTCTCCCTCCCATCATTGGCGCCATCGTCGCCAAGCTCGGCCTCGGAGATGGAAATCCTATCCATATTCCCTCTTTCCCCGCGGCCATCATGGCCCTCAGCATTAATAGCGGTGCCTATGTAACGGAGATCATAAGGGCCGGGATCCAATCGATCGACCGGGGGCAGATGGAGGCAGCGCGTTCCCTAGGGATGACCCATGCCCAGGCGATGCGCTATATCATCCTCCCCCAGGCGATGAAACGCGTCATTCCGCCCCTTTGCAATGAATTCATTGCCATGCTCAAGGATTCGTCTCTCGTTTCCACCATCGCCATGGAGGAACTGGTGAGAAAAGGCCAGATTATCGCCACCACTTACTACCGTCCGGCCGAAACCTGGTTCGCCGTGGCGGTGATCTTTCTCCTTCTAACCCTGCCTGTGACAAGACTCGTGGCCTTGCTCGAAAGGAAGTTGAAAACCGGTGATTAGGGTGGAGAATCTCCATAAATATTTCGGCCGCCTTCACGTGTTGAAGGGCATCACCAATCACGTGGCCCAGGGTGAGGTGGTCTGCGTCATCGGACCCAGCGGTTCGGGGAAGAGCACTTTTCTCCGTTGTTTAAACCTCTTGGAAGAACCGAGCGCGGGCAGGATCTTCTTCGATAACGTGGAGGTCACCGACCACCGGGCCATCGATGTGAACGAGGTCCGGATGGAGATCGGGATGGTCTTTCAGCGTTTCAACCTCTTCCCCCACCTCACCGCCTTGCAGAACATCAGTTTAGCCCCCATGCTCGTCCGCGGTCTAAGCCGTGAGGAGGCCGAAGCCCGGGCTTACGAACTCCTGGACCGGGTCGGTCTGCGGGAGAAGGCCCAAAGCTATCCGGATCAGCTCTCCGGCGGCCAGCAACAGCGGGTGGCCATCGCCCGGGCCTTGGCCATGCGGCCCAAGGCCATGCTCTTCGACGAGCCGACCTCGGCCCTGGATCCGGAGATGATCAAAGAAGTCCTCGACGTTATGAAGATGCTGGTGGCCGAGGGCATGACCATGGTGGTGGTGACCCATGAGATGGGCTTTGCCCGCGAGGTGGCGGATCGGGTGCTCTTCATCGACGACGGCGTGATCGTGGAGGAGGGCACTCCGGCGGAGATCTTCAACAGGCCACGCCAGGAAAGGACCAGGGATTTCTTGAGCAAGATATTATGAGCTCCGCTGGTCCGCCCGGGGCCTTTTTCGGAACCAGTTTGTCCATCTCCTGGTGGACGCGGTAGAGCTCCGTCCCTTGGTATCTGGCCACGTAGTCGGCAAGTAGGTGTGTTCGGCAAAAAATTATTCTAAATCCGCCCGGAAGCGGACCAGGTCAAAGTCTTCGATCTTAAGTTCTTGAACAACCCCCAAAGAATTGAGTACTTCTTGACACAAC
>JAAYXC010000451.1 GCA_012516115.1 Bacillota bacterium
CCAAAGAAAAGGCCAATCGGGGCCGGGCTCTTCCGGCGCTGACGACTTGCTTTTTCGTCCCCGGGGGGCTATAATAAGTGATGCAAGCGGGCGTGGCTCAGGGGTAGAGCATCGGCTTCCCAAGCCGAGGATCGCGGGTTCGAATCCCGTCGCCCGCTCCAAAATTGGGCCGACGTAGCTCAATCGGTAGAGCAGCTGAATCGTAATCAGCAGGTTGTCCGTTCGACTCGGATCGTCGGCTCCAGAAACGACAAGGGTTCGCGGAAACACCGCGAACCCTTCTTCGTTGCCTGACCACAATTCAGACCACACCCCATCAAAAAATCTCTTATTCCAAGGGTTTCTTCGCTTTCATCAGGAGAGCGTCTATCTTCTCGGCGGCTTGACGTTTTAGGGCCGTGCTGACGTGGGAATAAACGTCCAAAGTCAAGCTGACTTGGGTATGGCCGAGGAGTTCCTGGACCACCTTCGGATGTTCGCCGGCTTCCAAAAGGCGCGTGGCGAAGCTATGCCGGAGAGCGTGCAACCCTACCCGAGGGATTCCGGCTTCGACGAGAAGCCTTTCCAAGACGTAGGCGAAATTTCGTGGGTGGATCGGGCGGCCCGTCTCGGTGGCGAATACGAGGCCCTGGTCTTGGTATCTCTCCCCTAAGAAGGCCTTTTCCTCGTCTTGGCGTGCCCTGTGTTTCTCCAAGGCGGTTATGGCCATCTTGGGGAGAGGAATCGTTCTTCTCCCGGCGGCGGTCTTCACTTCTTGGAAGGCCAGTTTCAAGCGTTTGCCCTTCTCCTGCGTGCGGTCCCTGATTTCCACCAGGCCGCGCGAACTGGGCATTGTCCCTGCCGAAAGATCGAGGTCTGACCACCGCAAGGCCAGAACCTCCGAACGGCGGAGGCCGGTGGCCAAGATGAGGAGGAAGGCGGTTCCCAGGCGGTGGCGGTCAAGGACGGCCAGAAGTCTCTCCTGGTCTTCGGGAGACAGGACGCGGATTTCTTTTTTCTCTTGTCTGGGTAGGGAGACGAACTCGGCGACATTCCGGGATATTAAGCCGTTCTTGACGGCCTGGTCTAAGGCATTGTGCAAGACCGCGTGCATCAAACGGATGGTCCGTGAGGAAAGGAAGGAGGAAGGCCCGGTCTTCTCGGGCGATGTCCCTTGCGGAAGGTACTTTGCATATCCTTCGTGGCGGAGAAGCCCTTGCCGTTTCATGCGTACAAGGCAAGCCTTTACCGTGCTTAAAGGCTTGTTAAGCCGGGCGGCGATTTCCTTCGGGCCGAGCGGCCTTTTTTCGGCTTCCAATAGGGCGAGAACCTCTTCGCTTAAAGACGGCCGCGAATCCGGAATCCGTCCTCCGTTATACTTGGCGTTATAAAAGGCCTGTATAGTTTCCGGCCGGAGCTTCTTTAGAGGAATCTGCTCAAGGCCTGGTTTAAGGTGAACTCTTACCAAATATTCGTATTGGGAAAAAGTAGTGGAGCGGATGCGCGGTTTCGCATACTCATTAAGCCAAACATCTAGCCATGCCCCGACCGTAAGTTTTTGCGGTTCCACGAACGTTCCCGCTTGGATTTCCTGTAAGGCCTTGGTTATCTTGGCCGCGACCTCTTGTCTAGTTTTTCCGTAAAACCAGACACGCCGGACCTTCCCCGTGGTCGGATCCCTACCCAGCGAGACGGCCCCCCGGTATCCCGGTCCGTCGGTTCGCCGGGCGATGGTCCCCTCACGGTTCCCCCGTTTCTTCGGCATCTTTATTCATCCTCCCGGTATTTTTAATCATATC
>JAAYXC010000452.1 GCA_012516115.1 Bacillota bacterium
CCGGCATAGATCCGCCACGGTAGGTGGATAAAAGCGCGCCGCGCCTTCGAATCTCTAACGGGAACGACTACGAGACCCATCTTTGCTCCGACTCCTTAGCGTAAGTGATTTGTAAAAATCCCATCAGCAAACCGAACCACTCTGGTAAGCCAGCGCGGCACCGATAAAATCGCGAAACAGCGGGTGCGGCCGGTGGGGGCGGGATTTGAATTCCGGGTGGAACTGGGTGGCCACAAACCAGGGATGGTCGGGGAGTTCCACGATCTCAACCAGCCCGCGTTCCGGTAGCCGGCCGCTGAATCGCATGCCATAGGCGGTAAGGATGGGAAAATACTGACTGTTCACTTCGTACCGGTGACGGTGCCGCTCGTGGACCAGGGGTTCCCCGTAAGCGTGGAAGGCGAGGGAACCTGGTTCGACCAGCACCGGGTTAAGACCGAGACGCATCGTACCCCCCAGGTCGGCCACGTTTTTCTGTTCGGGTAAAAGATCGATCACCGGATGGGGAGAGGAGGGATCGAACTCGGAACTATTGGCACCCTCGAGCCCGCAGACATGCCGGGCGAACTCGATGACCGCGCACTGCATCCCCAAACAAAGGCCGAGATAGGGCACACGACGCGTCCGGGCATAATGGATGGCGGCGATCTTCCCCTCGATGCCGCGCGGCCCAAACCCGCCGGGGACGATGACCCCGCTTACGCCGGCGAGGTACTTCTCCGGACCTTCCCGCTCCACGGCCTCGGCGTCGACCCACCGGACCTTGACCCGTGTCTCGTGGGCCACCCCGCCGTGTCGCAGGGCCTCCACCACGCTCAGATAGGCGTCGGGAAGCTGGACGTACTTACCGACGAGAGCGATCTCCACCGTAAAACGGGGGGATTTGATCTTCTCGACGATGGCCCGCCACTCTCGTAAATCGCGCTCACCGGCAGAAAGCCCCAGCCGCCGAAGGACGATGGCATCGAGTCCGGCTTCCTCCAGCATGATCGGGACTTCGTAGATCGTCTCCACATCCTGGTTGGAGATGACCGCCTCTTTATCGATATCGCAGAAAAGGGCGATCTTGGCCTTCAACTCCTCCGAGAGTGGTTTCTCCGAGCGACAGACGATGACATCGGGCTGGATCCCGATACCGCGGAGTTCTTTCACGCTGTGCTGGGTGGGTTTGGTCTTCAGCTCCGAGGCCGCCCCGATGTAAGGCACCAGGGTCACGTGGATGTACATCGTGTCATCGCGGCCCACATCCGACTTGAGCTGACGGATGGCCTCCAGGAACGGAAGACTCTCGATGTCGCCCACCGTCCCGCCGACCTCCACGATCACCACCTCGGCCCCGGAGACATCGGCCACGTGGACGATCCGCTCTTTGATCTCGTTGGTGATATGGGGAATGACCTGGACCGTACCGCCGAGGAACTCGCCCCGCCGCTCTTTGGTGATCACCGACCAATAGATGGTCCCGGTGGTGACGTTGTTATCCTTGCCCAGAGAAACGTCGATGAAACGCTCGTAGTGTCCGAGATCGAGATCGGTCTCCGCCCCGTCATCGGTGACGAAAACCTCTCCATGCTGGTACGGGCTCATCGTGCCCGGATCGACGTTGATATAAGGGTCGAGTTTAAGCACGGTGACTTTAATACCCCTACTTTTTAAGAGACAACCCAGCGAAGCCGCGGTGATGCCCTTACCAAGCGATGATACCACGCCACCGGTGACGAAGATGTACTTGGCCATGGGGGCAGGTCCTCCTGCAACTTTTTACGCCTAAACGTATTGCAACACCCAGATCTCGGTCGCGGCGGGAAGAGTCGCGCCGGTAACTTCCACCGTATGGGACGGCACCCGGCGGTGGGGCCGTCCGGCCAGAAAAGGTTCCACCGGCGCCAAAGGGAAGGAAAGGGCGTCGGTGCGAAAATGCATGGGGATGACCAGCCGCGGTTTGAGCTGATCTACCACCCGCTGCGCTCCCTCGGCGTCAAGGGTATAGGTCCCACCCACCGGGATGAGGAGCACATCCACCCGGTCACAGGCCGTCACCTGTTCGGCGGTCAGGGTATGCCCGAGATCCCCGGCATGGAGGAGGGAGATATCCCCGTCGTCCAGGCGAAAAAGCAGATTCTCTCCCCGCAGCCGCCCGCCGCTGGGATCGTGGTGGGTCCGTACGGTGGTAATGGTAAGGGCACCCTCCTTATAGGTCCCCGGCGCCCGCAGGATGCGAGGCCGTCCGCGGAGACCACCGAGATAGGCGTGGTCGAAATGACCGTGACTTATGGTCACCACGGCCACCTCGACCTGGGGGACCATATAACCCACGCTCTCATCGAAAGGATCGGTAAGGACCTTGGTTCCATCCAGCGCGGTCAACTCGAAACAAGCATGGCCGAACCAGCGGATCTTCAAGGCAAATACCCCCGATCTTTCTTTTTTCGGGCCGCGTTCCCGCACCGGCTCAAGCAGCCGGCGCGTCCTCATAACGTGCCAGCAAGGCCTGGAAGAAGAGCCGGCCGGCATGGCCGATGACGGCCGGATAGAAAAGGACGAGCAGGATCCCGGTGAAACCCGCCACGGCGATGGCGGCCACGGTCAATAGGACGAAGAACCCGCTGGCCATGAGGTTGTCCAGGGCGAGAAGGAAGGCCTTCTTCCACACCTTGCGGAAGGTGTTGGGTTGCAGCACGACCAGCGGAAAGAGATGCGGTGAAAGCACGAGTAAGAAAAGAATGGTATAAAGGGAAAGGATAACGGATAAAAAGCCGAACCACGCCCGTATTTTCAAGGCCAGGGAGATATTGAGCAAAAGGATGCCCAAAAGGAAGAGGAACGTCCCGTAAACCGCCGCCGCCCGGAAATAATGGCGCCTGAAACCGAGGAAGAAATCCCGCAGGCGCGGTTCTTCTTCCGCACACCGAAGCCTGACGAAGACCATGGCCGCGTTGGCCGGGGCGGCCAAAAAAGCTCCGGTAACGACGAGCAAAAGGAAGACGAAACCCCAGGGGAGAGCCTGGGGCGCTTCCCCGAGGCGCCGCACCATCCCACCCTGGGCCGGGACGAAGTAGACCGTGGACCGCGCCCCTTCCCCGGCGACGAAGAAGATCTTATTCCCCGTGCTGCTAAAACGGGGGAGCTCCTCTTCCAGGTCGTTTTGGGTCAGTCGAACCTCCCCACGGCCCTCGGCCGTCAGGAGATAGAGCTCGGTCCGGCCCTGGCGGAAAGAACAGAAGGCGAGGTAACGGCCGTCGGGACTAAAGACCGGGTCGCGGTTGGTCACCGGTGGTCTGGTCCTGGTAAGTTGAATCGGGGACCCGGCCCGCCCGACGGTGAGTTTCATCACCCAGATCTCCTCGTTCCCGTCCTCGTCCGGCCTTACGAAGACCACGCTCTTCCCGTCCGGGGCGAAGGAGGGATCGGCCTCCGGCGCGGGTGTTTCGGTAAGGCGCGTCTCGGTACCGCTTTCTATCTCCCTTAAATAAAGGTCGGCCGGCGCGTTCCCCTCGGCCAAGGCGAAGACGAGCGTCCGACCGTCGGGACCGAAAGAAGGATGGGCGACGCGGCCCGCTGCCCGTAACACCCGCCATTGCCCGCTTTCCGTCTCGAAAAGGCAAAGTCGACCCGCTTGGTCGACGAAGGCCACCCTTTTCCCGTCGGGGCTTAAGGTCGGTTCTTCCGCCGCGGCCAGACCCGGCAAGGGGAAACGGTCCGCCCCCTTCCCGTTCTGATCGGCCAGCACCAGTACCGGATGACCGTTATCCCGCCCTACGTAGACCAATTTCCCTTCCTCCGGCACGTTGGCGCTGAGGTTCGTCCAGGCCGACCAGGCGATCATCAAAAAGGGCAGATGACAGAGGAACCAGAGGAGGCTGTGGACGAGGGTAAGACCGAGGTATTCATAGGCGAGCTTTCCCCCGCCGACAAAGGACCGCAAGGCCAACGGCCAAGAAGATGGCCTTCTTTCTGTTGCCGACAAATAAACCTCCTCCTTGATAAAAGACGTCGCCCCTCGCGCGCGGGAACGCCCGCCAACCCGAGCCTACATTCTCTCCGGCGCCGAAACGCCCAGCAGATTAAGGCCGTTGGCGATGGTGATCTGGACGGCGCGGACCAAAGCCAGGCGGGCATGGGCCAGCGTCCGGTCCTCCGTCAACACCCGGTGTTGATTATAGTAAGCGTGGAAGGCGCCGGCCAGATCCATGAGATAGCCCGTCAGACGGTGGGGTTCCCGCCATAGGGCCGCCATGGCCGCCACCTCCGGAAAGGCGGCCACCCGGTCCGCCAGGTCCATCTCTTCCGGCAGGCCGAGTTTTCCGGCGGGAAAGCGGAGCAACGTTGCATCTTCCGTCATCCCTTCGGCAGCGGCCTGGCGCATGATGCTGGCCACCCGCGCATGGGCGTACTGAACGTAATAGACCGGATTCTCGTTGGAGCAGGCCACGGCTAGAGAAAGGTCGAAGTCTAAATGGCTCTCGGCGCTCCGCAGGAGAAAATAGAAGCGCGCCGCGTCGTTGCCCACTTCATCCACGAGTTCCCGCAAGGTGACGAATTCTCCCGCCCGTTTCGACATCTTCACCGGCCGCCCCTCCCGCAGGAGGTTGACCTGCTGGGCGATCAGGACCTCCAGCCGCCCGGGATCGGCCCCGGCCGCGGCCAAGGCCGCCTTCATCCGGATGACATGGCCATGATGATCGGGGCCCCAGATATCGATGATCCGGTCGTAACCCCGGGCGAGTTTATCGAGATGGTAGGCGATATCGGCCAGAAGATAGGTGGGTCGGCCGTCGGCGGTGAGGAGGACCCGGTTCTTGTCGTCACCGAAAGAAGTGGTCCGGAGCCACTTCGCCCCGTCTTCTTCGTAGACGTGACCGGCGGCGGCCAGGGACTGGAAAACCCGCTGGACCTCGCCGGAACGGTGCAAATCACGTTCGCTGAACCAACGGTCGTAACGGATCCCGTAAGATTCAAGATCCGCTCTTTGCCGGGCAAGGATGCGGGCCAGCGCGAACTCCCGGCAGATCTCCACCCTTTCCTCCTCCGGCCGCGTCCAGAAATCCGCCGGAGCTTCGGCCAAGAATTCCCGCGCCAGGTCGTAGACGTAAGCCCCCTGATAACCCTCGGGCGGGAACACCACCGTTTCACCCCGCAGTTCCCGGCACCGCGCCTCCACCGAACGGCCGAGAAGGCTTACCTGGACCCCGTGATCGTTGATGTAATACTCCCGTTCCACCACCGCCCCGGCGAAGGCCAGGATCCTGGCCAGGCTGTCCCCCAGGGCCCCTGCCCGGGCGTTGACCACGTTCAAGGGGCCCACGGGATTGGCCGAGACGAATTCAACCTGAATCCGCTGACCGGCCAGGACCGCGGTCCGCCCGTAGTCCGCGCCCTGGGCGATGGCCCTTCTGATGGCCTCTTCCCGCCAGGAAGGAGGAAAAAAGAAATTGATAAACCCGGGACCGGCCGTCTCCACCCGCAAGATCGGTTCGGTCGGGGTAAGTTCGGCCACGATGATCTCGGCCACTTTCCGCGGTGGCATCTTGGCCGCTTTGGCCAAGACCAAGGCCAGATTGGTGGCCAAGTCGCCGTGGGCGCGGTCTTTCGGCGTCTCGATCTCTATTTCCTCGACGAAGAGACGCGGAAGCCGCCCGGCCTCCTGCGCTCGGGCCACGGCCTCCCGGAGCTCTTTCCGTAAAAGGGCCTTGCTCTCCAACAAAAGAGGTTCCAAAACTCTTCCTCCAGGCTTTTTGGCATGCGATAAGGGCAGGTATTCCTGCCCTTATTCTTAAGAAGCCTTACCCACCGATGCGGCTTCGGTCTTTTTCCCTTCCGCCGAGGAGCTTTCCTCCTTGGCCTTACGCTTGTATTCGCTACTCCGATAATCGGTGGTGTGAAAACCACTTCCTTTGAAGATGATCCCGGCGCTTCCGCCGATCAGGCGCTTGACCGACCCGCCGCACGTGGGGCAAGCGCTTAAGGGATCTTCGCTGATGCGCTGAAAGACTTCGAATCGCCCGCATTTGCTACACTCGTATTCGTAAGTGGGCACGGCAAGTCACCTCCCGGCTGATCCTTGTGCTTTGGCCATAACCAGACACTAATATAAGCTACCGGTAAAAGCTTGTCAAGGCGAAGGCGCCCAAGGCCACCCCGATGATCCGGATAAAAAACGGCCGGTCTCCCGCGGGGAAACCGGCCATGGCCTTTTCTTTTATCTCTTTTTTCCCAAAAGACGTAAGAGTCTCAGGAAGAGGTTGATAAAATCGAGGTAAAGCGCCAGAGCGCCGATGACCGCGGCTTTCCTGGCGATCTCCTCTCCTTCTGCCTCGGCCGCGGCCATGGTTTTGAGCCGCTGCGCATCGTAGGCGGTCAGGCCGATGAAAATGAAGAGGCCGGCATAGGTAGTGACCCAACTGACAAGGGAATTGTTGAGGAAGAGGTTGACCAAGGAGGCCACGACGAGGCCAAAAAGGCCCATCACCAGCAGGCTTCCGAGCGAGGTCAGATCTCGTTTGGTAAGGTGCCCATAAAGGCACATCCCTCCGAAGACGGCCGCACAGACGAAAAAGGCTGAAGCAATGGAAGAAGCGGTATAGACCAGAAAGAGGACGGAAAAGGCAAGTCCGTTCACCACTGCATAGACCAAAAAACCGATGGTCGCCGCGGTGGCCGAGATTTTTCCGATGGCCGCCGAGAGGATGAGCACGATGGCCAACTCGCCGAGGAGAAGGCCGATAAAGAAATTGCGGTCCGAGAGGGCCATCAACAATCGGGGACTTTTCAGGACGTAGGCGGCACTCAAACCGGTCAGACAGAGGGCCAGGGTCATCCAACCGTAGACCCGCACGAAGAACGACTGCCGAACCGCTTCCACCGAAGTGAGGACACGGGTTTCGCCGTTCATACGTCTCCCTCCTCAGGATTTTTTCGGGTTATCAGATTCATTCTTCCTGCCCGCCTTTTTCCCTTTTTTCTCCTCGTTCACTTGGGCGAAAACCGTGCTCCAACTTCATTTGGGTCCCTCGTAAGGAAGACCGCTGGCCGCCGGCGGCGTGGAACGACCGATGAATCCGGCTAAAATGAGGATCGTGGCCAGATAAGGGAGGCCGAGAAAAACTTCCCTGGGGATGCGGGCGAAGATCCCCATCCACGGGAAGAACGAGCTCAACGAGGCAAAGGTCTGGGCCTGGACCTCGAAGGCCACGAGCAGTCCGAAGAGAAGACAGGCCCCAAAGGCCCCTGTGGGCCGCCATTTACCGAAGATCACCGCGGCCAGGGCGATGAAACCGCGGCCGGCGGTCATGTTCTCTCCGAAGGAATTGAGCAGCCCCACCGACATGGTGCCCCCCCCGAAACCGGCCAAAAGACCGCTTAAAAGCACGCAGAGATAACGAAGACCGTTAACGTTTACTCCTAAACTCTCGGCCGCCTCCGGATGTTCCCCCACCGCCCGGATGCGTAAACCCAGCGGAGTGCGGAAAAGAAGATACTGGGAGACGGCCACCAGGATGAGCGCCAGATAAATGGGGGGTGTCCCCCGGCCGATGACCCGGCCCAGGAAGGGGATCCTTTCGATGAAGGGCAGAGACCAGTCGGGGAGTTGGGCCACCTGGGGGGAATGCCCGGCATGCTGGAAGAGACGGCGAAGGAGGAAACCCGTCAGGGCTAAAGCCAGGATGTTCAAGGCCATCCCGCTTACCACCTGGTTGCCGCGGAAACGGACGGCGGACACGGCATGGAGGCCGGCGAAGGCCATCCCGGCCAACCCTCCCAGGA
>JAAYXC010000050.1 GCA_012516115.1 Bacillota bacterium
GCGGAAGGGGTGCGCGTCTTTCTCCGGGAGGGGCTGGAGGCGGCGATGAACCGGTTTAACGCCGCGCCGAAATCGAAATGAGCTCCTCGTTTTTCCTTTGGTGCCTGGCGGGCTTGGCCGCCGTTGGCCTCGGGTATCTCGGTAATAGCGCTATCTGGCGTCTCCTCGGCTCTTCCGGTACGATCTTCCTCGTACCCTTCTGGGAAGAGGCGGTCAAGACCGGCCTGGGTTTCCTCGTCGGCCGCCTGATCTTCGTCCATGCCTTTTTTGGCCTGGGCGAGGCCTCTTTGGAATTTTACCGTCGGCGGAAGATCGCCGCCGGGTTGGCCTTCGTCACCCATCTGGGGTTTGGCTTTTTGACCCTTTTTCTCTGGCGGGCGAGCGGTTCCCCCGTCCTTGGCTGGTTGGCCGCGTCCTGCCTTCACTTTCTCTGGAATTGGTTCGTCCAGCGTTTCGGCCGGGGTTAACCTTCGGGCGACGGGCGACGATGTTATGATCTCGTAGGAGGTCGAGCTTTGCAAGCGCGGGAGATCCTCGACCGTCTCCGGCAGTTGGAGGCCTGGCCCGGCCTCCGCCGGGCGGTAACGAATCCGGACGGGATCGAACTCTTGACCGGGGTGAGCGGATCCCAGAAGTCGTTATTAATTGCCGCACTATTCGAAGAAATCACCACGGGCCTTTTGGTCATCACCCCCACCAGCCACCAGGCCCAGACCACGGCCGCCGATCTCGTGACTTTCCTCGGCGCGGAGAAGGTGACCGTCTTTCCCGAGAAAGAACTCCTCCCCCACGAAGAGGCGGTGGACGCAGAAGTCATCGGAGGCCGTCTCCGGACCCTGGGCCGGTTGGCGAGAGGTGACCGCCTGCTGGTGGTGGCCTCCTGGCCGGCCCTCCGGCGCCGCGTACCGCCTCCCGGTATGCTTCGCGCCTACAGTCTCGATCTGGCGGTGGGCACGCCCCACGACCTGGCCGCCCTTGTTTCCCGCCTGGTGGAAATGGGCTACGAACGGGTGGAGATGGTGGAAGGCCAGGGTCAATTCAGCGTGCGGGGCGGGATCCTCGACCTTTTTCCCTACCACGAAGAAGCGCCCTTGCGATGCGAGTTTTTCGATGAAGAGATCGAGTCCATCCGGTGGTTCAATCCGACCACCCAGCGGTCCCTGTCTTCTATGGATAAAATTACCATCTGGCCGGCCAGAGAAGGACTCTGGCGACGCGAGGACTTCGACCGGGGGATCGCGCGCCTGCACGCGGCGGTGGAGAAACAGGCGGCCAAGCTCCTGGCAGTGGGGCGGACCGAGGCCGCGGCCCGACTTCGGACGCGGATGGCCGAACTGAGCGAACGTTTACGCGAACGGGGTTACTTCCCCGGCGCCGACCAGTTCCTCCCCTTCCTGGCCGAACTCGTACCGGCTTTGACCTATTTCACCGGGGCGAAGATCGTCCTGGACGAACCGGTACGCAGTATAGAGCATCTGGAGACGGTGGAGCTGGAAGAGGCAAAGCTCATGGCGGATCTTTTGGAACGCGGGGCCATCCTCCCGGAAGAACAGCAGCTCTACCTCACCGGGCACGAACTGGTCTCCCTCACCATGGCCGCCCGTCCCCTCTGCCTTTCCGTCCTGGTGAAGTCGATCAAGGGGTATCCGCCCCGGCATCTCCATACCGTGCCGGTGGCCTCGCCACCGCCGTATCACGCCAATTTCGAGAACCTGGCGGCCGATCTCCGCCGGTGGCGGCAGGCCGGTTTCAGCGTTCTCCTGGTGGTGGGCACGCGCGAACGGGGTGAACGGTTGCGCGAGTTCATGACCGACCAGAGGTTGGAACTCGTCTGGGCGGAGAAGGCGCGGGCCGGCCTGGCCCCGGGGAACCTCGTTCTCTTGGAGGGGGAACTGGCCACCGGTGCCGAGTTTCCGCCGCTTAAGCTCATCGTCCTTTCCGAGGCCGAGATCTACGGGAAGATCAAACGGCGGCGTCCGGTGCGCGCGGCCCAGGAAGGCCTGCGCATCACCGATCTCGCCGACTTGAAGGTGGGCGACTACGTCGTCCACCTGAACCACGGCATCGGTCAGTATATGGGGATCCAGACGCTGGAGATCGCCGGGGTCCACCGGGATTACCTTCTCATCCAGTACGCCGGCGACGACCGCCTCTTCGTCCCCACCGATCAGGTCAACCTCCTCCAGCGCTACATCGGGGTCGACGACGCCCCGCCCAAACTCAACCGGCTCGGCGGCGGCGATTGGCAGCGTCTGAAGGCGCGGGTCAAGGAATCGGTCAAGGAGATGGCCGAGGGACTCCTGCGGCTCTATGCCGAGCGGCAGACCATCCGGGGCCATGCTTTCGGGCCGGACACCGTCTGGCAGAAAGAATTCGAGGAATCCTTCATCTACGAGGAGACTCCCGACCAGCTAAGGGCGATCGAGGAGATCAAACGGGACATGGAAAAGCCGCAGCCCATGGACCGCCTCCTCTGCGGGGATGTGGGTTACGGCAAGACCGAGGTGGCCATCAGGGCGGCCTTCAAGGCGGTCATGGACGGCAAACAGGTGGCCGTCCTGGTCCCCACCACCATCCTGGCCCAGCAGCATTTCCAGACCTTCTCCGAGCGGTTTGCCGGTTACCCGGTGACGGTCAAGGTCTTGAGCCGCTTCCAGTCGCCCCGCGAACAGGCGGCGGTGCTCAAAGGCCTGCGGGACGGGAGCGTGGATGTGGTCATCGGTACACACCGTCTCCTGTCCCAGGACGTGCAGTTCAAGGACCTGGGCCTTCTCATCGTCGACGAGGAACAGCGGTTCGGGGTCGCCCACAAGGAACGGCTGAAGGAGATCCGTAAAGACGTGGATGTCCTCACCCTGACCGCCACGCCCATCCCGCGCACGTTACACATGGCCCTGGTGGGCATTCGGGATATGAGCATCATCGAGACGCCGCCGGAGGATCGTTACCCCATCCGGACCTACGTGATGGAGTACAACGAAGAGATCGTCCGCGAGGCCATCCTCCGCGAGCTGGACCGGGACGGACAGGTTTATTTCGTTTATAACCGGGTGGAGACCATCGACCAGATGGCCGCCCATCTCCAGATGCTCGTTCCCGAAGCCCGCCTGGCCGTAGCCCACGGCCAGATGCCCGAGGAGCAGCTGGAACGGGTGATGCTCGATTTTCTGGCCCGGGATACGGATGTGCTCGTCTGTACGACTATCATCGAGTCCGGGCTCGATATCCCTAACGTCAACACCCTCATCGTCTACGATGCGGATCATTTTGGCCTGGCCCAGCTCTACCAGCTCCGGGGCCGGGTGGGCCGGCGCAACCGCCTGGCCCATGCCTATTTCATGTACCGGCCGGACAAGACCATCGGCGAGGCGGCCGAGAAGAGACTGGCCGCCATCCGGGAATTCACCGAGCTCGGTTCGGGCTTAAAGATCGCCCTCCGTGACCTGGAGATCCGTGGGGCGGGCAACCTCCTCGGTCCGGAACAACACGGTTTCATTGCTTCGGTGGGCTTTGAGCTTTATTGTCGTCTTCTGGAAGAGGCCATCCGGGAGATCAAGGGCCAGGTACAACCGGAGACACCCGATCCCGCCATCGACCTGCGGGTGGATGCCTTCATCCCCGAGAGCTTCGTCCCGGATGTCAAACAAAAAGTGGAGCTATACAAAAAGATCGCCGGCTCCCGGGATCTTGGCGAACTGGATGAGATCCGGGAAGAGATCGAGGATCGTTTCGGCGACCCGCCGACCGCGGTGCGGAACCTTCTCGGCGTGGCCCGCCTCAAAATCCTGGCGAAACAGGTCGGAGTAGCTCAGATCAATATGGAGCGGGGAGAAGTGGTGGTGAAGTTTTTGGCCGGACTCACCGTCTCCGACGAGAAGGCCCTGGAACTGGTACGAAAGTTTCGCGGCCAGGTAAGGGTGAGCGCCACCAGGCCGCCGGTGATCCGTGTACGAGTGGGCGGGTTGCCGGACGAGCCGCTCCTCAAGATCCTGCACGACCTGATGGCCGACCTTTAAGGCAGCCTTTCTTTACCGGTGAGGACTAGAGCCCCTGCCCGGCGGGCAAGATAGATCCGGAGAACGAGGAAAGACGAGTTTGGCGGGCCGAAGATAAAGGGAGGGACCGAATAAGGTTATGGAAAGAAGCGTACAATATCATAGCCAGGACGAATTTGGGCGAGATGCCAGCATCGCCCCTGCGACACCAGGACGAACGGACCCAGAGGAGGGAGGGATAAACCATGAAGGCAACCGGCATCGTCAGGCGGATCGATGACCTCGGCCGGGTGGTGATCCCCAAGGAGATCCGGCGTACCCTTCGCATCAGGGAAGGGGACCCCCTGGAGATCTTCGTTGACCGCGAAGGGGAGGTCATCCTGAAAAAATATTCTCCCATCGGTGAACTCGGAGATTTTGCCAAAGAATACGCCGACTCGCTCTACGAGTCAACCGGACATATCGCCATTATTACCGACCGTGACACGGTGGTGGCCGTGTCGGGGGCGCCGAAGAAGGAGTTTATGGATAAACCGATCTCCAGGGCGGTCGAGCGGGCCATCGAGGATCGGAAGGTCGTCCTCATGGCCAAGCCGGGAGAGCATAAGTACTGCGAGGCCTGTCCGGTCAAGGAAGAAGGTCAGGCCTGCAAGTTCACCGCCCAGGTCATCGCGCCGATTATCGCCGAAGGCGATCCGATCGGGGCGGTTATCCTCTGTTCGAAGGAACCGGGCGTTACCATGGGCGAGTTGGAGATCAAAGTCGCCGAGACCGCTGCGGGGTTCCTGGCCAAACAGATGGAGCAATAGTCGAATCCAAAGTCAAAAGAGGAAAAAGAGCCCTCTTGGGGCTCTTTTTTTTCTGGCCGATGAGCAGGAAGCCCATGACCGAACACGAATTCTTAAACGTCTTAAATTAAGCGCGGGAACCGAAACGGGGGCCGGACGTTATGGCGGAAGAGATGGAGGTTAAGCGTTTTGTCGTCGGCGAGTTTGCCACCAATTGTTATCTTCTTTGGTCCCCGGGAACGCGACAGGCTATGGTCGTGGATCCGGGGGCGGAGCCGGAGACGATCCTGGCGGCGGTGAAGGAGGCGGACTTATCGGTGGTGGCGGTGGTCAATACCCACGGCCACGGGGACCACATCATGGGGAACGCGGCCCTGCTGGCGGCCACGGGGGCCGAACTCCTCATTGGGGCCCCGGATGCGCCGTTCCTGGACGATGCCGTCGCCAACCTCTCCCTCTGGCTCGGTCGGCCATTGACCGTGGCGCCGCCTCATCGCCTCTTGCACCACGGGGATGTGCTCACGTTGGACCGGGCCCGTTTTGTCGTTCTGTCAACCCCTGGCCATACTCCGGGTAGCATCACCCTCTACGGAGAAGGGTTGGTCTTGACCGGCGACACCCTATTCGCCGGGGGCATCGGCCGCACGGATCTTCCCGGGGGTGATGAGGGGGTCCTCCTGGCCTCCATCAGTCGCGAACTCCTTTCCTTGCCGGATGAGACGCGGGTGCTCCCGGGTCACGGCCCGGAGACCACCATCGGGCGGGAGAGACTCGGGAATCCTTTTCTGGTCGTTTAATCTCCACCAGAAACACCGGTTTTCCCATGGTTTCGGAGTTTCCTGGGAAGACGTCCCTTTAACGTTGACAAGCCGTTTCGTCTTCGGTTAAGATATTTACAGTCTGCATGTTTTTTGCGTTTTGGGCGTTTTTTCGGTTTTGTTTTTATCCGCCAGAAGGAGGAATTAAAAAGATGGGTATGACCACCATCCGTCGCATCTGCCAGCAGATGGCGAAAGGAGTTATCATCGTTATCGTGGTGGCCATGGGCGCGGGTCTGTTCTTCGTCTATCCGCAACTCGGGCAGTCCACACCCGATTTCCAATACCGGGGGCCTTCGGTGAAGGTCAACGGGATCAAACTCAAGGATGAGGATTATCGGGAACAGATCAACAGGGTTTCCCAGAATATGATGCAGATGGCCATGTTTGGCCTGGAATTCACCCAGGAACAGATCCGGGAAGAGGCTTTGCAGGAGTCCATCAGAAATTTGGTGATCGAATCCGAGATCAAGCGGAACAACATCCGGGTACCCGCGGCCGATATAGATCGCTATTTTAACCGGATGGCCAAGGAATATTTCCCCACCAAAGAAGAGAAGAAAGATTTCTATGATCGTAACGGCATCAAGAACGACCGCCAGCTTAAGGAGCAGATCCGACGGTACCTGGAGTACCTCTATCTCTACCTCAAACTGGCGGAAACGAAGAAGATCCCGGTGACCGTAAGCGACGACGAAATCCGGGCGGCCTATGCCTCGGTGCGGATCGCCCATATCCTCCTGTCCACGAAGAAAGACGAGAAGGGTTCTCTCTCCGAGGCCGAAGCGCAGAAGAAGGCGGCGGAAATATACGAGAAGCTCAAAGCGGGTGACGATTGGGATAAACTGGTGAAGGAATACTCCGCCGATACCACGACCAAAGACAAAGGCGGCGACCTGGGCGAGACGAAACTGAAGGACTTCAATACCCAGTACGAATCGCGCTATGGTAAGGACTTCGTCCAGGCGGCCCTGGCGCTCAAAGAAGGGGAGTTCAGTTCACCGGTCAAGTCCGGCGAGGGTTATCATCTCATCAAGATGCTCTCCCGTGTGGAGGCCAAAGGACCGGAGTTCGACCGGGAGAAGAAACTCATCAAGGCCGAGCTCGTGATGCAGAAGTTCTATGAGAACACCGAGGCTTACTCCAAGTGGATCAATGCGCGGGTAGACGAGGCCGAGATCGAGATCCTAGATCCCGCCCTCCGCGCTTATCAGCTCAAGACCAAAGCCCAGCAAGAAAAAGACAGCGAGAAGGCGAAGGATCTCTGGGCTCAGGCAGCCAAGTTCTACGAGCGCGCGGTGAAAATGCGTCAGCATCGGTGGGATCGGGATATCTTCCTCTCGGCCATGGAGGTCTTCGTTCACGAAAAGACCTACGACAAAGCAGTTAATGCCGGTCGCCAGGCTTTGAAGCGTTTCAAAGACGATCTGGATCTTACGCTGGCTTTGGGGAAGGCTCTTTACCTCCGGGGTAAGGGCAAAGATAAGACCGAAGGCCTGGCCCTCTTGAAGAAAGCCAGAGGTTTGGCCTGGGATGATTCACGTTCCCTACCCAGGGTGGAGAAGGTCTACCGCGACCTGAAACTGACCAAGGAAGCCGACGCCGTGGCCAAACGGACGGAGAAACTCATCGCGCAAGAGATCGCCGAACAGGAACGCCTCCAGAAAGAAATGGAAGAACAAGAGAAGAAGCAACAGGAAAAGGCGACCCAGGAAGAACAGACCACCAATACCAGCCCCGGCGGCGAGACGGCCAATAAATGATCCTACCCGGCGGACGCTTAAATTTGGTTTTCTCCTAAGGGGAGACTTCATCCCGGTCTCCCCCTTCCCCTTTTTGCATTCGTCGGGAACGGGGGAGGGCAAGGTAAGAGTTTTTCCGGCACGCGGGAGGAAGAGTTACCTTCCGCGTTTGCCGTCTTGGGAGGTCAGGATGGTATTGCGGTATACGGCGCCGAAGGGCACGCGCGACGTTTTGCCGAGCGAAGCTGAAATATGGCAACAATTGGAGGGCCTCTTTCACTCGTTGGCCGAACTTTATGGTTACCGGGAGATCCGTACACCCATCTTCGAGCGGACCGAGCTCTTCTTACGCGGGCTGGGCGAGGTTACCGACATCGTGCAGAAAGAAATGTTCACCTTTACCGACCGGGGGGGGAGGAGCCTTACCCTTCGCCCCGAGCTGCCCGCCGGTACGGTGCGGGCTTTTCTCGAACATAACCTGGCCGAAGAGGGACCCGTCTGCAAGTTCCGTTATTTCGGCCCGGCCTTTCGCCAGGAGCGTCCGCAGGCCGGTCGATACCAGCAGTTCACCCAGTATGGAGTGGAATGTTTCGGCAGTCGCGACCCGGCCAGCGACGCCGAGGTCATCGATCTGGCCATGGCCTTCCTGGAGCGGGCCGGTTTGGCCGCGGTGGAACTTCGTTTGAACTCCATCGGATGTCCCATCTGTCGACCGGCCTATCGCTCCCGGCTCCTCGCCTATCTCACCGCCCGGGTGGGAGAACTCTGTCCCCTCTGTCGGGAAAGGATGGAGAAAAACCCCTTGCGGATCCTGGACTGTAAATCCCCGAGCTGTCGGGCGGTGGTGGCGGCGGCGCCGCTGACCGTGGAACATCTCTGCCCCGCCTGCGCAGAACATTTCGCCGCGGTCAAAGACTATCTCACAAGCCTTGGTCGGTCCTTCATCCTCGCCCCGCACCTGGTCAGGGGGCTCGATTACTATACCAACACCGTCTTCGAGGTGGTGGCCCCGGGGCTCGGAGCCCAGGATGCCGTCATCGGCGGTGGCCGTTACGACGGCTTGATCGAGACCTGTGGAGGGCCTCCTACCCCCGGGGTGGGTTTTGCCGGGGGGCTGGAGAGGTTGCTTCTGGCCCTTGCGGCGGCCGGCGCCGGACCGCGAGAAAAGCGCGTGCCGCTGGTTTTCCTCGCCCCTTTGGGCGCCGCGCCTAAGGAACTGGCCGTCCGTCTGGCCCACGAAATGCGCACCACCGGGCTCCGGGTAGATCTCGACTATCGGAGCCGCAGCCTCAAGGCTCAGTTGCGCGAGGCCGACCGCCAGGGCGCCCGGGTGGTGGTCATCCTCGGTGAAGACGAACTGGCCCGCGGGAAGGCCGCGCTCAAATGGCTGGACGGGGGTGGACAGGAGGAGATCGATCTCTCCGTCCTTGTGGCATATCTTCGGGAAAAAACGTGCTCAGAATGATTTATCGCGCAAAGCCGGAGCTTTCGTGATCCCGGCGAAAAAATCTTCGCAAACATGAAATCAGGTTCACCGCCAATCGTAGCCAATCGTACAGGAGTGATGAGGTTGACGGGCTGGCAGCGGACGGTAGGTTGTGGCGAATTGAGGGAGGAACACATCGGCCGGGAGGTCATCCTCAACGGTTGGGTGGCGCGGCGGCGAAACCTCGGGGGGCTCATTTTCATCGATCTTCGCGATCGCAGCGGCCTGGTCCAGGTGGTTTTCACGCCGGAGCAGGGGGGAGAGCTCTTTACCACCGCGGGCGACCTCCGAAGCGAATATGTGGTGGCCGTGGTTGGTCGAGTCCGGGCCCGGCCGGAGAGGAATCCCTCTCTCCCCACCGGCGGGGTGGAAGTCCTGGCCGAGCGACTGCACATCCTTAACGAGGCCAAGACTCCGCCCATTTACGTCAGCGAAGGTGATGGCACGGAGGCCGACGAAGCAGTCCGCCTGCGGTACCGTTATCTCGATCTCCGCCGACCGGAGATGCAGCAACGCCTGATGATAAGGCATCGCGCCGCCCAACTCGTGCGGTCCTTCCTGGACCGCCACGGTTTCCTGGAGATCGAGACCCCCATGCTGACCAGGAGCACTCCGGAAGGGGCCCGGGACTTCCTCGTCCCGAGCAGGGTCAATCCCGGACGTTTCTATGCCCTGCCCCAGAGTCCTCAGCTCTTCAAGCAGCTTCTCATGACCGCGGGATTCGAACGTTATTTCCAGATCGTCCGCTGCTTCCGGGACGAAGATCTCCGCGCGGATCGGCAACCGGAGTTCACCCAGATCGACCTGGAGATGTCCTTTCTCACCCGGGATCTCCTGCTGGGATTGATGGAGGAGATGATGGCCTTCATCTTCCGGGAGATCAAGGGGGTGGAAATTTCTTTACCTTTCCCGCGCTTGCGCTATGACGAGGCCATGGCACGCTTCGGATCGGATAAGCCCGCCCTCCGCTTCGGCCTTGAACTTTGCGATCTCACCGATCTCCTGGCCGGCTCGGAGTACAGGGTTTTTGCCCGGACCGCGGCCGAAGGCGGCGCCATAAAGGCGCTACGGGTACCGGGTTTGAGCGGTTGTTCCCGCCGGGAGCTGGAGGAACTGGCGGCCATGGCCGCGGCCCATGGCGCGGGCGGCCTGAGTTACCTCCTTTTTACCTCCGAAGGGCCCAAGTCCCCGGTGGCCAAGTTCCTTCGTCCCGAGGAGCTCGAAGCAGTAAAGACGCGGGCCGGAATAAGAGAGGGTGATCTCCTTCTCATCGTGGCCGATCGGCCCACGGTGGCCGCGACGGCCCTCGGGGCATTGCGATTGGAGTTCGGCCGCCGCCTTGGGTTGATCCCGGAGGAACGTTACGCGTTCCTCTGGGTGGTCGATTTCCCCCTGCTGGAGTACGACCGGGAGGAAGGGCGCCTGGTGGCCGCCCACCACCCCTTCACCTCTCCCTTGGAGGAGGATCTGCCCTTCCTCGAGACCGCGCCGGAGCGCGTCCGGGCCAACTCGTACGATCTCGTCCTGAACGGGTTCGAGCTCGCCAGCGGGAGCATCCGGATCCACCGTCGCGAACTTCAGGAACGCGTCTTTAAGGTCCTCGGTCTCTCCGACGAGGAGGTCCGGGAGAAGTTCGGTTTCCTGCTCGAGGCTTTCGAGTACGGGGCACCGCCCCACGGGGGGATCGCCTTCGGTTTCGACCGCCTGGTGATGCTTTTGACGGGCGCTTCTTCGCTTCGGGACGTGATCGCCTTCCCAAAGACCACCAGTGCCTCCTGCCCGCTTACCGGCGCACCGGCCACGGTCAACCCGGAACAGCTCCGGGAGTTGCACCTGGCGTTGACCTAAGTCCGGCTTGCGGCCGACGGTCGGTTTATGGTATCATAAATACCGACGGGGCAGCAAAACCCTGCTGTGTTCGTGGTGAAGCTGAAACGTTACGAACCCACGGCGTTATCTGGGGAGCCGGACTCTGGTCGGACGGAGAGCCGCCGTCGCCCGACGACAGCCCAGGGCCGACCGGGAGGCGCCCACCTGCGAGAGCAGGGTTCAGATAACGATCAGCATTTAACGGCACGGCGGGGTTTTTTGCTGCACCCCTTTTTTACCTTCGGAAAGGGGAAGGGGGAGAAGACGCTGGAGAAAGAGGCCTGGCGAAAGGAACTGCTCCGGCGGAGGATGGCGCTCCCACCCGCTTTTCGGCGGCGGGTGGGACGCCTGGTGGCCCTCCGGCTTCTTTCCCTCCCCGAGGTGCAACTCGCGCGGGTCGTCGGTCTCTATGCCGATTTCCGGGGCGAGGTCCCCACCGCCCGCCTGGCCCTCCTGCTCTGCCGGGCCGGCAAGACCCTGGCCTTCCCGGCCGTCATCCCTTGGGAAAAACGGCTCGTCTTCCGTTGCGTCCGCGACCGCCGCGATCTGGTGGTGGGTACGTACGGGATCCGGGAGCCCCGGCCCGACGTTCCGTCGATCGCCCGGCGCGCCCTGGACGTGGTGGTGGTGCCGGGGGTGGGTTTCGATCGCCGCGGTTACCGGCTGGGTTACGGGGCCGGCTACTACGACCGCTTCCTCCGGACCGTCCGGCCGGATTGCTTCAAGGTCGGCCTGGCCTATGCCTGCCAGATGGTGCCGGTCCTTCCGGCCGAGGCGCACGATCTGCGCCTGGACGCCGTTGTCACCGAGGAAGGTGTCTTCCGGTTCCAGGAATGAGCCCTCTCTCCGCTTGCACGGCCCTGGTGACTAACCCTTCTCCGACCAATACCTGTGCTCGTACGGCAGCCACACGGCACCGTATTTAGTCTTCAGCTTTATCGCCCGGAAATAAAGGGAGTTCCGCCATCTCGGCCGGGTAGATCCACTTTCCAGCGCCCTGGCGGCCCGCCGTGCCAGGGCATCGATCTTCCGGCAGCATGCTTTTCTCAGGTGTAATTCTCCGGGTTGACAGGCGACGGCCTGTAGATGCCCCTGGGGATGGTGCCGAAACGGCTCTGAACTCAGTCCTGGTCCGGGAAAGAGGGTCTTCAATGGTGAAAACGTCGCCGACGCCAAGATATTCCGGATCCGTATGATATGAGGTGAATGAGGATGGCGAGGTTTAAGATTGCGCGGGGACGTGGGAACCCGGGCAGTCCGGTTCCAGCGGGCACTCTCCACATCGCGGGTTTCTGGGACGGCAGATCCGGCGACCATGCCCGATCATGGCCAGGTGCAGGGGGAGGCAATCCTCGGGTCGGATGATTTTCTCCAGGATGGCCTGGGCCCTGGCCGGATCCGTCTTGGCCGGGATGAGACCCAGCCGGGCGGCCACCCGCCTGATGTGGGTATCCACCGGAAAAGCCACCTGTCCAAGGGAGAAGAGCTGAACGCAGGCGGCGGTCTTCGGCCCTATTCCGGGAAAAGAGAGGAGGTGGTGGCGGACTTCCTGCCCCGACAGGTGGCGGAGAAAATCCAGGGACAGCTGGCCGCGCTCCGCCGAGAGGCGTGTGAGAATGGCCTTGATGGTATGGGCCTTTTGTCCGGCCAGGCCCGCGGGGGCGATGATCTGGGCGATCTTCTCTTCGGGAGCGACCATGAGGTCTTCCCAGCGGGGAAAGGCCCGACGTAACGCGGTGTAGGCCCGGAAGGAGATCCGGTCGTTCGTGGCCTGGGAGAGGACGGTCGCGACGAGTACGGCCAGGGGGTCCGCGGTCAGCTGGAGGAGGGGAAAATCCGTCTCTTCCTTCCGGGCTTCATCGCAGGTGGAGCGCAAGAGGCGGCGGAGCCGGGCGAGGGAAGCGGGCGAGGTGAAAAACCCGCTTCGCCGGGACGCCGATCGGTTCCCCCGGGGGTTACCATCATCCTTTATATCTATATCTTTATCTTGACCAGCCTCAGGTTGTCCAGTCCGCATTCTTCGAATTCCCTGTTGTATCTTTCTTCGTAACGGGCCAGGATCTCCTGGCGTTCGCGGGGGGGCATCATTTCGATGGCTTCTTCGCCGATCTCTTCCGCCAGATCCCGATAGGCCAACCGCTGTACCAGATGGTCCCAGAAGCATTCCTCTTCATAATCGTCGATGAAACTCATTAATTCCTCATCCAATTCCTCCGTGGGGAAGAAATGGCCGTGTTCATCGTGGGTAAAGCCGATCTCCTCGGCCAACGGTCCGGCTTGAAGATAGACGAGGTTTTCCACTTCGTCGAAGGCGGGGAGTCGTTCCTCCTGGGGCCTAAGGCTATTTACCAGCCAATTGCCGAGATAAACGAGTTTCATCAGGATTTCGTATTGTTTCGGCGTTAGCTCGATCTGCATTCTTTCTCTCCTCTTTGCCTTCTTAGTCAAGGAAATGCGCAGCTTCTCGCCGGTCGCCCGTCGGTCGGAGAAGGAAGGGGCCACAGTCACCCTTTCAACTTTATATCGTTGCCAAGTCGGGTGGATACCTATTTTGGCAAGAGCGA